>CAMOYW010000011.1 GCA_946630405.1 uncultured Clostridia bacterium
TCGGGGCAACAGGATTTGAACCTGCGACCTCGGCGTCCCGAACGCCGCGCGCTACCAAGCTACGCTATACCCCGACAAAACAACATATCTATAATAACAAAAAAATCCTTTTTAGTCAATATTTTTTTAAAAAAGGTATTGTCAAGAGGGTCAATTTAGGTTAAAATATTTGTTTGTGTGTTATTGTAAAAAATATGTTTTCATAAATAACTGGTGATGATATGAAAGTCAATATTATTGTGCCTTGCTACAATGAAGAGGCTGTTCTTCATATGTTTTATGACGAATGTACAAAGGTCATAAATACCGTTCAAGGCTATGAGTTTGAGTATTTATTTATAAATGACGGAAGCAAGGACTCTACTTTAAAAATAATGCAGGACCTTGCTCAAAAGGATGATAGGGTAAAGTATATTTCTTTCAGCCGAAATTTTGGTAAGGAATCTGCAATGTATGCGGGTCTTAAAAATTCCACGGGCGATTATATGCTTGTACTTGATGCGGATTTGCAGCATCCGCCCGCACTCATCCCCGAAATGCTCAAGGTGATGGAAGAGGGCTATGACTGCTGTGCTACCAACAGAGCCGACAGAGATAACGATTCAAAGCTTAGGCAAGGCTTTACGAATGTGTTTTACAAAATGATAAATAAGATATCCGATGTGGATATGCCTAACGGTGCAGGCGATTTCAGAATGATGAATCGCAAAATGGTAGATGCCGTAATTGCAATGAGCGAAGTGCAACGCTTTAGCAAGGGAATATTCAGCTGGGTAGGTTTTGATACCAAATGGATAAGCTTTCACGATGTGGAAAGGGCTGCGGGAGAAACGAAATGGAGCTTTTGGTCTTTGTTTAAGTATGCCGTAGAGGGTATTACCGCGTTTTCCACGGCACCTCTCAAAATTGCGACTTTTGTGGGAGGCTTTGTGTCTGCCGCCGCTTTTATATATCTTGTGTGTGTTGTGGTTCGGACGCTTGTACACGGAATAGACGAACCCGGTTATGCTTCCCTTATGGCGGTCGTTCTATTTATAGGCGGGTTTATAATTTTGAGTATAGGCTTTTTGGGCGAGTATATAGCCAAAATATATATGGAAGTAAAGGATCGACCTGTTTATATTATAGGAAAGACCAATCTGGAAGATCCCAAGCACGATTACAGGTAATGAAATGAACAAAATACGAACTCTTATTGTGAAGTTTCTGAACAGGGAAACAAGGGACTATATTATATTCGGTGTGTTGACTACCATAGTCAGCTATGTAAGCTACTTTATATTTGCAAGGCCGCTTGAAGGTGTAATAGGGCGAGATAATGCGGTCATGCTTGCCACCGCACTTGCATGGTGCTGTGCCGTCGCATTTGCATTTGTGACAAATAAGCTGTTTGTGTTTAAATCAAAGTCCTGGAGTTTTGATGTCATCAAAATCGAAATACCTGCATTTCTCGGTGCAAGGATATTTTCGGGCGTATTTGAATTTGGCTGGATGTGGCTTACGGCAGTTTATCTCGGCTGGTATGACCTTTTGTGTAAATTTATAGCACAGGTCATAATTACCGTGATGAATTATTTTTTCAGTAAACTGTTTATATTTAAAAAGAACAGAATGTGATAAACGGTTTTGAAATTAAATAACAGCAGAATAAAAGATAAAAAAGGATATGTCAGGCAAATTCGACATATCCTTTTTTTATGGACAAACGATATAATGAGATCTTTTCACTTTAATCTTTTCAGCGTTTCAAGCAAGAGTTTCCATGTTCTCTGTGTGCTTTCTATATCGAGTGCTTCTCTGGGAGTGTGGATGTCATTTATGTTGGGACCTATGGAAACGCAGTCGAGGTGGTTGTCGGTTTTGTTTTGGAAGATGCCGCACTCCACACCTGCGTGTATTGCGTTGATCTCGGGTTCACATCCGGTCTGTTCTTTGTAAACATCAGCCAAGATATTGGCAAGAGGAGAGTCTTTTTTCATTTCCCAGGCGGGGTATTCGCCGTCTTTTTCGGTATATCCGCCAAGAGAAGCGGTAATAGCTTCGATCTCTTCGTAAAGGGCTTCTTTTTCGCTGTTTACATTGCTTCTGAGAAGTAAAGAGAAAATGACTTCGTCTTCTTTTGTTTCAAGTATTCCGAGGTTAAGGGAGGTACGGACGAGTCCTTCTATGTAGGGGCTCATTTTTTGCACTCCGTTGGGGAATGAAAGAAGAGCGGTGATTATTTTTTTGCCGTCTTCTTTGTTTATGATCGAATAGTCACCGTTTACATCTTCGCAAGTTAACAGCAGATCGGGGTCGGTGGTCGAGTATTCATTTTTCAGAATGTTTTCAAGGTCTGCAACCGCTTGTGAAAAATCATCGGCTTTTCCCGTTATCAGTGCTTCCGAGGCAACGGTAATGGCATTGTCTTTAAAACCGCCGTTAAGCGATATAAGCTCAAATTCATTTGTTTTTGAAAGCTTGTAAAGCACTCTGCCGAGCAAATTGTTGGCATTTGCTCTTTGCTTTTGTATTTCATTGCCCGAATGACCTCCCGTAAGTCCCGAAACGGTTATTTTTACGGCATTTTTGCATTTTTTGTCCGTTTTGAAGGGGAAATGGGGGATCGCGACCATACCTCCCGCACAGCCTACCGTAAATATTCCTTCCTTTTCGGAGTCGATATTTAATAAGGTGTCTGCACTTAAAAGGGTAGCGTCCATTGTTTCCGCACCGAGCATTCCTATTTCTTCATCCGATGTAAACAAAATTTCAAGGGGAGGGTGGGGTATGGATTTATCTTCCGTAAGGGCAAGGCAAAATGCCACCGCTATGCCGTCATCTCCGCCTAATGTTGTTCCCTCAGCCGTAATGTATCCGTCTTTTACGGTGAGCTTAAGAGGGTCTTTTAAAAAATCTATATTACGATCGGCATCCTTTTCGCACACCATGTCAAGATGCCCTTGGAGTATTATGGGCTTTGAATTTTCGTAGCCTTTGCTTGCAGGACAATATATCACAACATTGTTGTGCTCATCTTGTACATATTTAAGGCCGTTTTCTTTTGCAACAGATACGCAGTAATCGCTTATTGCCTTGGTGTTTCTTGATCCGTGAGGGATGGAAGCTATTTTTTCAAAGTAATACATAACCCTTTTGGGTTCAAGTTCTTCAAGAATTCTCATTGTTTTCCTCCTTGCCCAAGCCTGTTATTTCCCTGAAATAGGGCAAACCAAGTGCCCAATCGCAAAAATCGTGCCATTCTTCAAGTTTGTGACCCGTGCGGCTTTTGACCATAGATATGGCATTTTCGTAATTGAAGGTACATGAACGCATTTGATTGTAGCTTGAAGGAAGTAATTGTATCATTGAATACCAGCATTGTTTGGATTTTGTTTCGAGGTATTCAAGTCTGAGTTCTTCAAGTACTTCTATTACGGAGTCCAGGCTTTTTAATGCCTTTTCGTTCATGTGGTCGAAACTGAAATCGTCTCTTTCAAAGGGCTTTGAGTGTATCTTGTGCATGGTGCTGGTGGAGTTTGCCACCGTTGCCACTTTATAGGTGTCGTACTCCTTCCACCAATAAATGGGGGCTGTTATGTTCACAGCAATAAATATCTGTCTTAAAAACTTGCGGTGGTCGGTACCTGCTTTAAAAAGCCTTTGTGCAAGAGAAAGGTCGTTTTCTCCGAGGGTAAATATACCGTTTTCGTCCGTAACACTATCGGACTTTGCCCAACTGTTAAGCGGATTTCTTGCTCCGAGCATAGCGTTATGGAAGTTGTATACAGCTTGATTTTCTATTTTTATCATATTATTTTTCACCGAAAAGTGCGGCGACCTCCTCTGCCGATACGACCTCGATTTTAATGTTATTTGGTCTTGTTATGTTTACGGTTTTGGTCTCACCGTCCCAATCTATGTTAAGATTAATGGCATTTTCCAGAGAGCGGACGGGCATCATAAATTTGTTGTTTATTATCTGGGCGGGCACATCCATTTCTATTTCCGTTTTGCCGTTTTTCATTACGGTGCTGTTGTTGGTGTAGCCGAGTTCTATCATTTCCCCTTTGTATATACGTGCGGATTTCGTTTCGGCATCGTAGTCAACGGTATAGCCGAAGGTCTCGTATATCTCTCTTACGGGAAGAAGGGTGTGATCGTTTACTATAACGCCTTTGTCGTTAAGCACGGAGCCGTCTATTGTGACAGTAATATTCTCATCGGCTGCGTATACACTTCCCGTAAGTGTGAAAGCGGCAAGTAAAAGTGCAATGCTTTTTTTCATTTTATTCTCCTAATCACATATGGTAGTTTTTTCTGAATGCAGAGGGAGTTATCCCTGTTTTTTTCTTAAACTGAGCGGAGAAGTAATCTCCGTTGGTATAGCCCGATTCCAATGCTATTTCGGTAATTGATTTGTCCGAATTTATAAGCAGATCTTTGGCATGTTTTAAACGCACACTGCTCACGTAATCGCTAAACGAAACACCGAGTTGGGCGTGGAAAACTCTTGAAAAATGAGATACAGAAAAGTGAATGTTGCCTGCTGCCTCTTCAAGAGTGATATTTGAAGCAAAGTTACTTTCTATGTAGTAGAGAGTATCGATAATGGGAGCCGTAAGTTCCGATGTGTGCGCCTCTGCTGTTTTGTTCAGCTTGTTTTCGTATACCGTCAAAAGCAGTCTGTACAGCATACCTTGAAGTATAAATTCGGTATAACTCTGCTGCTTGCCGTATTCTTCGAGCATATCCGAAAACATTGCCTTCAGTCTTTGGCTTGTGTTGTCGGTAAATTCCCATACGCTGTGAGAATAGATCTCGTCAAATACATTTTGCCCCACATTTTCAATAAACGGGCGTATAAAATCGGGTGTAAATTTAATCTGGTAGTTGATGTACGGTTCGTCGCTTTCGGGCACCGTGCGATGATACATATAGGGTTGCCCCACAGACACATTGCCCGCATGATAAGTATAACTGTATAAAGGCGTAATAACTCGTCTGTCGCCCGATATACAGTAGCTTATGTTGTAATGATCCGTAGCAAGCTCCATTGCCTGCATGCTGTAACTTGCGGGTCTGCTGTTCAGCTTTACGGATATGCTTTTCCCTCTCGGGAGCGGAAGCGGCATATTATCACCTGCCTTTTTGTCATTATAGCATAATATAAAAGTTTTTGCAATAAATGTGATATTAAAACCGATGAAATCAGCGTTAAAAACTTATAAAATATGTTAAGGAATCACTGAAAAAACAAGAGGAGGCAGAATATGGTCAAATTATACTTTGAAAAGATATACAATACTGACAGGATAGCGGAGCCTTGCTTTATAGGCTTTCCCGTAAAAAAAGGTGAGCTTAAAAGTTTGAACGATGTGTCTGTTTTGGACGAGGAGGGTAAAGAAGTTCCCTCTCAAAACAAAGTGACCGCTTATTGGGATGACGGTAGTGTTAAGTGGCTGTATACGGGATTTTTTGCGGATATTTACGGTGATAAGGATGCAACTTATGGTTGTGAACTTCACTCGTCTCACAAAAAGACATTTCCCAAAATGAGCTTTAAAGACAATGTTTTGCAGGATTCGGGTTTTAAAGCAAAGCTTGCCGTTAACAGTGAGTATCTGTTTGAATGTATAGAATACAGCGATATCCGTTATGAAAAGTTTATATCCCTTCCTTCGTTTGAAGCAGAAGGTAAAAAATACGTGCTTAACATAGACAGATGGGAAGTGCGTGAATGTGGAGAGGTGTACACCGTTATAAAGGGCTTAGGAACATACGGCGATGTATACGGAGGCGAACTTACCCTTAGATTCTATAAGGACAAGCCGTGGTTTGAGACAGAGGTCAGATTTATCAACACAACCTATGACAAGCTTGAAATGAGAAACTGGAAGATCGATTGTCCGGTTGATTTTGAGGGGAAGCGTACCACGGTAGCCCGTTCCAATTACAAAACCAAATATCAAACAAGCGAAGAGGGCGAGGAAAAATACGAGGAGATCACAGCCGAGCTTTTAATGGGTGAGGCGAACGAACATAATCCCGAAGTGTTCTACGGTACTTTTTTTGCTGATGTTAGTGATTATAACAGAGGAGTTGCGGCTACCGTATATCAGGCACAGCAAAATTTCCCGAAAGCGGTAAAGTCCTGTAAGGACGGACTTACGGTCTATATTATACCCGAGGATAAAACGGTTCGTTTTGAACACAGCATGGCGATCACACAAAAGGTCATGTTTCATCTTCACGGCGGAGAGTCTCTTTTTGAAATAAATAACAGAAGTATTATCTACCAAATGCCCGATAGACCCGCAGTATCTCCCGATGTGTTTAAAGAGGCGGATGTTTATCCTCATATCTTTACGGAAAAGAAAGTAAACGATATAGAGATTTTTCTTATAAACAAAGCGGATGAACATAGCCGTTGCTACGGTATGCTTTGTTGGGGAGATTCTCCCGACTTTGGTTATACCAATCAAGGAAGGGGCGGAGGAGAGCTGGTTTGGACAAATAACGAGTACGACTTTCCTCATTCCTGTGCAATGATGTATGCAAGAACGGGGATAAGAAGATATTTGGACTACGTGCTTGTTGCGGGCAAACATTGGCAGGATGTGGATATTTGCCATTTCAGCGACGATCCCCTGGAAATGAACGGACAGTATGAACATACCAACCGACATAATCACGGAGAGGTGATAGCCTGCTCACATCAGTGGGTGGAAGGACTTTTTGATTACTATCATTTCACCGGTGATAAGGATGCGTATGATGCCGCAGTAAAAATTGCCGAAAATGTCACAAGGCTTCTGGATACCCCGCAATTTAAATTTAAGGGAGAAACGACCGCAAGAGAAACGGGCTGGGCGTTAAGAACACTGACGGCGACGTATCTTGAAACGAATGATGAAAAATGGCTTGAAAAATGCAGCTTTATAGTAGACCACTTTGAACAGTGGGAAAAAGAAAAGGGACATTGGCTTTCAAGCTATATGGATAATGTATCTATAAGAGTCGTATTTATGATCTCGGTTGCGATAGTCAGCCTGATGAAGTACAACAGAGTAAGACCGCAAAAGAGGATAGAGGATATGATAATGAGAGCGGTCGATGATATGCTCGAAAACTGTCTGCTTGATAACGGCTTGTTTTACTATAAAGAGATCCCGAGCCTTAAAAGATTGGGAAATAATCCTATTATTTTAGAGGCACTTTCCATTGCATACGAACTGAGCGGTGATGTTAAATATCTTAAAGCCGGCGTGCCCACGCTTAAATACATTATGAGCATAAGCGCCGCAAGCGGACATATGGGCGGTAAAAAGCTTATAGAGGGTGTTGTGATGAACGGTACCGTGGGGACAAAGGGATTTGCTCAAATGATGGCTCCGATCACTTGTTTTTATACTTATGCAAGTGAAACGGGTATCCTTTAAAAATATCCAAAAAAAACCGTTTAAACAACTTATTAGTGGCAATAATCTACAAGCGGAGAAATTTTGTTGTTAGATTTACACTAAAATAAATTTGAAATTTTTTTATATTTGTTGACACTTATTTTGAGTTGTTTGCTATAATAACGCTTGTGAAAAACCCCTAAATATTTTCACATTGCAGTTCAACGCTCCTCAAACGGTTGAACTGTAACCCCATAAAAATACCTTCTCTTTAGAAAAGAACCACCGATCGCAGGTGGTTTTTTTCTTTTAGGGAAAAACTGATTTAATTAATCATTCGCATATTTGGCTACTGTTACCGCATACTGCGTCAAAGCCCCTCAACATAGCTTTTGGCTATGTCTTCGGGTCTTTTCCTTGTCTGCGATAACATTATCTCAAATCTGCTTCAAGTGAATTAATCAGTGTTTCCTTAGAGATACCCTTGAATCTATAAATTATTTATGATAAAATATTCATTAATGGTTTATGATAGGGGAAAGAGGTGCGCTATGCAAAAAACAGAGATTTTTGAAATACTTGGGATAGAGCCCGTTAAGGACGAAGACAAGATAAAACAAGCATATATGGAAAAGCTTTCGTGTACAAATCCCGAGGATGATCCCGAAGGATTTAAACTGCTGAGACAGGCTTATGACGAAGCGATGACATATTGTGCCGAAGAGGAAGAAAGCGGCGCGGTAAAAGAGTGGATGGATGAAGTCCAAAATATATACGGTGACTTTGAAAAACGTATAGATGTAAAATGCTGGGAAGATGTGTTTTCGGCACCCGTTGTTGATGATATGGGCACCTTTAACGAGGCGAGGGAAGCCTTTTTGGTGTATCTTATGGATCATACGTTTTTGCCGAAGTATGTATTTGAACTGATCAACAGAGTTTTTGATATTGAAAACAGTAAAGAGGAACTTTGTGAGCTTTTCCCCGAAGGATATATAGATTATGTTATGGCAAACGGTTCCGATATAGGGGTGGAATTTTGTCAAACCAAAAGCGGGGATAAGGCAGATGCTCTTTTTGAGCTTTTATACGAAATACTCAGGACCAATATAGAAGATTCTGAAAAGTATGAAAGTATTATTAAACGATATTTGGAGATAGGAGATGTTTTTCCGCCGATATCTGCCATAATAGCTGTATACTATGCAAAAGACAATGATAAAAGATATGAGCCGTTTTTAAAGGCAGCTTTACCCTTTGCGGGTATGCAAAATGCAGTTCTCAGAGATTGCGGCTTGTGTGCCGTGCTTACGGGTGACAGAGAGCTTTATGATAAGCTTGACAAATACGAACGGGATGAAAACTCGAATACCGAAAAATTATTTGATACATATTATTATGCTTTAAATGAAGAATATGAAAAGGTAAGAGAAAACTGTGATTTCATCTTAAACAGAGTAAATTCCCTGCAGGCATATCTTCTGCTTGACTATGCGAATAAGAAGATAATGGAGAAGCTTGAAAATGTGTCGCTTGATGATATGACTCAGGATGAACTTTACGAGCTTTCAAAAAGCTATGACTCCGATGAAAGCTTTGTTGAAAAGCTTGGTGAGGTAATAGCACGTTTTGACCTTGAAGGTGAGCCTGAGCCTAAGATGCTTATGGAGGCTTCAAAGTATTACGAAAAAATAAACGATTTGGAAAAGGCTCTAAAGTATGCCAAACAAAATCTTGATGCGGTCAAAAACAAAGCCGATGATGAAGAAGACGAAGAGGCTGCCAAGGAAATTATAGCCAATGCCAAAGCGTTATATTGCAATTTGCTTTTGAGATCTTCCGTAGACGTTGATGAGGACAAAAAGAAAGAGTATATGTACATGCTTCTTGATGAGCTTGAGCATATTGAGCCTGTGGACGATATGTATACATATTTAGGCTTGAATTTTCTTAAAGCGTCTGCTTGTTACAGGCTGGAAAGGTATGATGATGCGAGGAATTTGTGCGACTTTATTCTGGAGAAGGAGCCGAAGTTTTCTCCTGCCGTTGCGGTGCATATGGAGTCTTCTTTTGAGGACGGCTACTATAACGATGCGATCAACGACTTTTACAGCCTAAGAGAGTTGATGGGAGATAATGTCGCCAATATGAGCCGCTTTTACGGACTGGTTGCAAATTGCTTTTTCGCAATGGGTAGCTATGACTCTGCTGTGGCTGCTTGTGAAGATGCCAAAAAAAGAGGCGTTGAGAGCGATTATGTGGAATTTATGCTGCTTGCCTCAAAAAGATTTATTGTGAGAGACAACAGTGAAATACAGGCTGTAAAATCGGGACTTATTGAGCTTTATTTAAAAGATAAGAGGACAGATTTCGGCAAATTTCAGGAGGAAAGCCTTCTTGAAGAGATAGTATTCAGCTGTATGGATCTTGAAGAGTGGGTAAATGCGGAAAGCTATGCCGAAAAGCTTCTTGATAAGAGAGAGGATGAGCAAACCTATTCTATACTTCTCAATATAGCCGAAAAAAGCGGTAACGAAGCTATGTTTGATACCTGGCTCGGTAAATATGCCCAAAGTAAGGGTAAAGACGCATTTTACTATATGCGAAAGGGTCAGCATTTTGAAAACAGTGATGTGGATAAGGCGATAGAGTTTTATAAAAAGTCGCTGAAAACCGAGTGGGGATACAGAAACGTATTTAGGCGCATAGCAGACCTTTATAGAAGGAAAAGCTATAACAGTGCAGACCCCGAGTTTGTAAAGCAGGCTGAGGATTACTATACGCTTGCGATAGAGAGCCAAAAGTCCATAGATAATGTTATGGAAAGAGGTATATTCTATCTTTATGCCGATATGCCAGAAAAGGCGGAAAAGGATTTTAAAGCGGGGCTTGAGAGAAACGACGAGCATATTATTTTAAATGAGTGGTGCGGAGATGCGCTCAGAAGTCAGTGTAAATTTGACGAGGCTTTAAAGCATTACGAGCTTGCGTATGAGCTTGCAAAAGGGAACGGCAACGTAAATCCGGGTAAAGATCTTGCTGTTTGTCTTATGGCGATGAAAAGGTATGAAGAGGCTGAAAAGCTGTTTTTGGAGCTTAGAGATGAGTTTTCGGACGAGCTTGCCGTTTATGAGCACCTTGTGACCATTGCCGAAAGACAGGGCGAGCTTAAAAAAGCACTTAAATATAACAAGCAGTATATTGATGTTTTGCATAATGCTTCGGGGATACTTAACGCCTATCATGAGCATATACTTATACTTGCGGGACTCGGAGATAAAAAGAAGGCGAAGGAGTATGCAATAAAGGGAGAAAGATTTGACAAGAATAATCCTTTAAGCCACAGAAACATAGCCGTTTATAATATGTTGTTTACGGGAAATAAAAACACTGTGCTTTATCATCTGAAAAGAGGATTGGAGCTTGCCGGTGACAGTAAATACTATAAAAAGAAATTGTATGACCAATATGTGGAGGCACTTTGCTTTTTCAAGTGCAAAAGGCTTTTAAATCAAGAGTCGAATAAGTGCGATATTATAGATATTTACGGAGCTCCCGACAAGGCGGACGGAGGAAGGAAGTCATCTTACTATTCGCTTGCTCTTCAATGTTTCTATCTCGGCAAGTTTGAAGAATTTGAAAAATATTATTCAAGAATGAAAGAATGTCATTTCTGTACTTTCTGTACAAGGTGTGATTGTATAGAGCTTGATATATTAAATGCGATAAAGGCGTATATGGACGGAGATAAAGTGGTTGCCGTTCAGGCGGCAAAGCGAATAATGTCGAATGACAGCTGTTTCGATCCGCTCACTTTAAGGACGCTTTTGAGAATGATGGAAGGATGAACAAATGGTAATAGGAATAGATCTGGGGACCACCAATTCCCTTGCTGCCGTGTTCAGAAACGGCAAAGCCGAGCTGATACCGAACAGACTCGGTAAGCACCTTACACGCTCCGTTGTGGCTGTGGGTGAAAATGGCGAAATGCTCGTGGGCGAACCTGCCTACGAAATGATGAGAAAATACCCCGTGTCGGGAGCAAGCGTATTTAAAAGAGGTATGGGAAGCGACAGAAACTATCGCCTGCTTGAAAAAAGCTTTTCTGCCGAGGAGCTTTCAAGTATTATTCTCAGGTATCTTAAAGAAGATGCGGAGGTGTATTTGGGAGAGCCGGTAAC
>CAMOYW010000012.1 GCA_946630405.1 uncultured Clostridia bacterium
AGCGCAAAATGATTCGGGAGAATTCTTTGGAGAAGAAGGGCTTGAAAAGATCTTGCACGACAATATAAATTGCAGTGCGGAGGATCTGGTAAACAGTACGATCGAAGGGATAAACGGATTTGTAAACGGTGCCGTACAGTCGGACGATATTACAATTTTGGCTTTTCAAGTTGTGCCGAGTAATATTAAAAAGCTTCACCTTGAAGCGAAGGTGGAGAATCTGGAGATCATCAATCGCTCGATCTCCGAGTTTGATGTTTCGGAGGACACCCGTTTTCAAATGAATGTCATAGCCGAGGAGGTTTTCGTAAATATCTGTTCGTATTCTTATCCCGATTCTACGGGATATGCAGATATTGAAATTGAATCAAACGATGAAACGATCACTATGACCTTTATCGACAACGGTATTTCGTTCGATCAGACAAAAGACATAATTGATATTGACGAGTACGATATGGACAACGCTGTCGGAGGCTTGGGCAGGCATATCACCTTTACGATGGCAAATGATTATTCCTACGAAAGAGTTAACGACAAAAATGTTTTGAAAATTACAATAACCGCAGAAGATCAGTAAAAAGGAGAGCTTATATGAACATTACCGCAACCATAGAAAATAAAATATGTACCTTATCCGTTGAGGGAAGGATCGATACACTTACAGCTCCGCAGCTTGAACAGGCGTTTGCCGAAAATGCCGACAAATGCGACAAAATAATTTTTGACCTCGCCAAAACAGAGTATATCTCTTCTGCGGGTCTGCGCGTTATTATCGTTGCTCATCGGGAAATGGAGAAAAAGGACGGACTTGTACTCAAAAATTTGAGCAAAAATATTGCCAGCATCATTAAAATGACGGGCTTTGACAAGAAGATCCCCATTGAATAAAATCGGCTCGATTTGGAGCATCGGCAAGAGATCTTAAATCAGTGTTTCCTTATATTTAAACAAAACAAACAGAGAGGGGTGAAACGATATGGAACGATTTCCCTTATCCAAAACAGAGTACGGCATTTATATTGAGCAGATATCAAGAAATGATACCGCTTATAATATACCTGTAAAAATAGCTCTTGGCAGTGATGTGGACTTGGAGCGACTTGTTGAAGCGATCCGTTCTGTTGTAAATGCGCATCCGTGCTTAAGATCCGTGTTTGAAACAGACAAAAACGGAGATGTGTTCAAATATATTCGTGAATGTGAGATCAAGGTGGAAATAATCGAGTCGGACGATATTGATCTGTATTCGCTTGTAACTCCTTTTGACTTACAAAATGGTCCTTTGTTCCGTTTTTATATTATCAAATCTTCAAAAGTCAATACTTTGTTTTATGACATCCATCATATTGTCTTTGACGGAACATCAGACATGATCTTTAAGGATCAGATCAACCGAGCTTATAACGGAGAAAAAATTGATGCCGAGAGTTTTACAGCCAACGACTATGCTCTTGAAGAAGAAAGAAGGCGTAAGAGCGAGGAGTATACAAGGGCAAAGGAATACTATCACACGGTATTTGACGGCGTTGATGTCGATTCATCTATATTTACCGACAAGAACGAGAGTGAACCGATAGCCAAGGAAATAATATATCCTTTTACATACGTGGATTCGGATTCGGTCAAGGCATTCAGTAAGAAATGCGGCGTAAAGATGAGTACGGTATTCAACGGTGCGTTTTCTTATGTGCTTTCCAAATATTCGGGCAGTGAGGAAGTCCTGTTTTCCACGGTATTCCATGGCAGAGACGACAGACTTGCGGACTCGATCGGTATGTTTGTAAAGACTTATCCCGTATACGCAGACCTTTCCGCCGATGCCGGGA
Source organism: uncultured Clostridia bacterium (assembly GCA_946630405.1). Lineage (GTDB taxonomy): Bacteria > Bacillota > Clostridia > Lachnospirales > CAG-274 > UBA3680. The sequence continues at coordinate 1,830 of CAMOYW010000012.1, forward strand.
TAGACTCATTTATTCAAAAGCTCGATAAACAGATAACGATGAACCGTGAGAACGATCTGTATTCATATATCGATTTTTGTATGGAAACAAAGCTTTCTCCTTCGTTTATATTTGCGTATCAGGGCGATATTTTACCCGAGATCGATTTTTGCGGCTGTAAGTCACAAATTGACTTGATGCCGATGAAAGACGCTAAGCCGGGGTTTGAACTGACGATAAGGAGAGATAAGGGGAAATTTTACGCATACGCCCTGTATCGGCAAAATCTGTATGACGATGAGATCGTATACGGTATGCTCGAAAGCCTTGACAAAGTAACGGCGGAAATGCTCAATGTCAAAAATCTCGGCGATATTGACATGCTTACGCAAGCAAAGCGTGAACAACTCGATAAAGTAAATAATTTTGAATATGATTATGAGATAACGGATATCGTCACACTGTTTCGCCGCCAAGTTGAAAAAAATCCCGATAATATTGCCGTGGTCTATCTTGACCGCTCATATACATACCGTGAGGTTGACCGAATTACAGAAAGTATTGCGGCTTTTTTAAAAAGCAAGGGTATAGGCAAAAATGATGTAGTATCGATTTTGATACCTCGCTGTGAATATATGCCGATCGCCTCAATAGGTGTTCTTAAAGCGGGAGCAGGCTATCAACCGCTTGATCCGAGCTATCCGAGTGAGCGGCTTGAGTTTATGATACAGGATGCCGACGCAAAGTATCTGATAGCGGACAGAGTTCTTATGGATGTAATCTCCGCTTACGACGGACCCGTTTTGTATACCGATGAGATCCCTTTGCTCCCCGAGGCGGAGCGTATATCCGAAAACCCCGACCCGAACGATCTTTTCATTATGCTCTACACGTCGGGCTCAACGGGTGTCCCCAAAGGGGTCATGCTTGAACACCATAATATTTGCAGTTTTTGCAACTGGTATATCAACACATACAATATGGATGAAACCAGCCGTGCTTCGGCATACGCCAGCTACGGATTTGACGCTCACATGCTGGATATGTACCCCGTATTAACGGCAGGCGGTCAGCTTCATATTATTGACGAGAGCATACGCCTTGACCTTGTGGAGCTAAACAGGTATTTTACCGAAAACGGTATTACCCATGCATTTATGACGACTCAGGTCGGCAGACAGTATGCCGAACTTTTCCCCGATGCGGCAAATCCTCATTACCTGTCGGTGGGAGGCGAAAAGCTTGTCCCTGTCGAACCGCCGCACACTTATCGGTTTTATAACCTTTACGGACCCACCGAGTGCACTATCTGTACACATTTTTATCTGATAGATAAGCTGTATGAGCGTGTTCCGATAGGAAAGCCTTTGTATAACACGAAGCAATATGTTGTGGATAAAAATATGCGCCGTGTTCCGTTTGGCGTTCCCGGTGAGCTTATTGTGGCAGGTCATCAGGTGAGCAGAGGCTATCTCAACCGCCCCGAAAAGAATGCCGAGGTGTTTATTCGTAATCCGTTTTCGGATGAAGAGGGATACGAAATCGCATACCGCACGGGAGACATCGTTCGTATTATGAGCGACGGTAAGACCGATTTTATCGGAAGAAATGACGGTCAGGTCAAGATTCGCGGTTTTCGTATCGAATTGAGTGAGGTCGAGGGTATTATCCGCAAATTCAGCGGAATAAAGGATGCTACCGTTCAGGCGTATGATTACGAAGGCGGCGGCAAGTATATAGCGGCTTTCGTTGTTTCGGATGAAACTGTTGATATAGCGGCGATGGAAGAATTTATTAAACAGTATAAGCCTGCTTATATGGTGCCTGCCGTTACCATGCAGATCGACGAGATCCCGCTCAATCAAAATCAAAAGGTCAATAAAAAGGCACTTCCGAAACCCGAGCCAAAGGCAAAGAGCAGTAATCAGGCTCAGTCTGCCGCACCGATGAATGTGCTTGAAAAGGAAATTTATGAGCTTGTCTGCGATGTGACGGGTGCAAAGGATTTCGGGATCACCGATATTTTTGCGGAACTTGGACTTACATCGATCTCCGCCATAAAGCTTGCAACGCTTATTTACGATAAATTCGGCGTGCAGATAAACGTAAGCAAACTTGTTTCAGAAGGAACTATCCAAAATGTCGAAAACGATCTGCTCACAAGTCTTTTGGAAAATAAGGACAGTAAGCCCGATACGGTAGAAAAGAGTACTTTACATTCGTGCCGTTTAAGTTTTGCACAGCAGGGCGTTTATACCGAGTGTCAGGCTGATTTGAACAGTGTTCGGTACAATCTTCCCTTTGCGTTCACAATGCCTTCGGGAATAAGTGCAGATAGGCTTGAAAAAGCCCTCCGCAGTGTTATAGATGCTCATTCGTATATTCTCTGCCGTTTTGTTGCCGACAGCGACAATGAGATCGTGCAGGAGCCGATCCCGAACTTCGTGCTTGATATACCCGTAAAAGAGATGTCACCCGAAGAATTAAAGGCTTACAAAGCCGAGTTTGTCAAACCCTTTGATTTGCAAAACGGACCGTGCGTAAGGTTTGAGATAATCAAGTCGGATAAACTGACCTTGCTTGTGGATATGCACCACCTTGTAAGCGACGGTGCTTCCTTTGATATATTCGTTAAACAGCTTGCCGAGGCTCTTGACGGTAAAGAGCCCGAAAAGGAGAGCTATTCTTATTACGATTTTGCAGCCGAGGAGAAGATCGCTCCCGAAACGGAAAAGTTTTTTGAGGGTCAAATGGAAGAGGTCGAAGAACCTACTCAGCTTATCCCCGATATATTTGACAAAGATCTTCCGCACACTGTAAAAAGCGTTACAGAACCTACCGATATTTCGTCGGTCAAGGCGTTTGCAAAAAGCATCGGCATTACTCCCGCAGCGGTATACCTTGCCGCAAGCTATATTGCATTCGGCAGATTTGTGTGTGAGGATGCTGTTTCAATTGCGACCGTCAGCAACGGACGAAGCAATATGAAAATCAAAAATACGATAGGTATGTTTGTAAATACTCTGCCTCTCGTAATAACTCTCAATCATAAAGAAAAATGCAGTGATTTTCTGCAGCGTGTATCTCGGGGCTTTTCCGATACGATCGCACACGAGAACTATCCGTTTGCGAGGATCGCAAGTAAATTCGGCTTCCATCCTTCCGCTTCGTTCACATATCAAATAGGCGTAATAAATGAGTATGCCGCTAAAGACGGTGCTATCGGAGTTGAGGCATTGGAATTTGATATTGCAAAGCTGCCTGTCGGTGTTTATATTGAGGGCAGTGAGCAAAATGCCGTCATCAAGATAGAATACGATTCTTCCATGTACAGTGCCGAGATGATGCTTAACCTCGCCAAGGCTGTAAACAATGCCGTTAAGGGGCTTATTTCCTGCGAGGATGTTTCGGAGTTCGGCTTGACCGATGATGAACAGCAGAAGATCCTTGACAGCTACAATATGCCGTGGGATCTCGATTACGATATGAGTGATTCCGTTTTGACGAGATTTAAGAAGATAGTTGCCGAAAATCCCGACAAAACTGCGGCGGTATTTAAAGATAGATCTTATACATATAAAGAACTTGACGATTTGACAGACAGTCTTGCGGCTAAAATTTACAGTGTTGCAAGTAAAAGCGTCGGGAAAACGGATCTAAAAGAGGAAGTTGCGGCGATAATCCTGCCGAGAAACGAGCAGACCTTTATTCTTCCCATGGCGGCCGTTAAAGCGGGTATGGGCTATGAACCGCTTGATCCGGGGTATCCGAAGGAACGACTTAACTTTATGGTCAAAGATGCCGGTATTTGTTTGCTGATAGCAGAGGATGATCTGCGTGATGTTGTTGATGAGTATAAAGGCACGGTCATTACCGTTTCCGAGTTGTATGAAATGGAAACTCCCGATGTTACACCTGTCGGACCGTCTCCCGACAGCTTGTTTGTTATGCTTTACACTTCCGGATCTACGGGAATGCCCAAGGGATGTCAGATAGAAAACGGCAATATAGTTGCCCTTGCACACGGTATTCGCGACACTTTCTACACCAAAAACGATAATGTGGCGGCGTATGCGTCCTTTAGCTTTGATGTTAATATGGCGGATGTTTTTTGTACGCTTCTTGTCGGCGGTACGGTGCATGTTGTTCCCGAAGAGGTTCGCATGAATCTTGACGACCTGGCGGCGTACTTTGACGAGGTCGGTATCACAACATTGCTTCTCACGACACAGGTGGGCGTACAGTTTGTGCAAAACTATCCTAAACTTAAATCCCTTAGACTGCTTGTTATGGGCGGCGAAAAGCTTCCCGCACTCGAGCCGTCGGGTTTAAGCTATACCATTGCCAACGGCTACGGGCCGACAGAAAACTGTTGTGGAGTAAGTATTTTCCCGATAAAAGAGTGGGAGCCGAATATTCCCATCGGAAAGCCGATAGGAACGATACACGGCTATGTACTTGATAAGACCGATCACCGCCTGCCCGCGGGTGCGGCAGGAGAGTACTGTATCTCGGGTCCGCAGGTCAGCAGAGGTTATCTTAACCGTCCCGACAAGACAGCCGAAGCGTATGAAAAAAGCCCGTTTGACGAGTTCCGTATGTATCACACGGGAGATATAGTACGTTACAGGCAAAACGGCGATGTGGAATTTGTCGGAAGAAAAGACGGGCAGGTCAAGATTCGAGGCTTCCGTATTGAGACAAAAGAGGTCGAGGCGGTCATTCGCGGATATGAGGGTATCGAAGACGTTACCGTACAGGCGTATGACTACGAAGGCGGCGGAAAGTATCTTGCGGCATTTGTTGTCGGCGACGACACGATAGACACCGCGGTGCTTGCGGAATATATCAAGAGCCAAAAGCCTGCATACATGTGCCCTGCGGTCATTATGCAGATAGATAAAATACCGCTCACTATAAATCAGAAGGTCGATAAGAAGTCGCTGCCCAAGCCCGAACAGAAAAAAGCCGAATATGTTGCTCCCGCAACAAAAACAGAGGAAGATTTCTGCAATATTTTCGGAAGTGTGCTCGGCGTTGAACGTGTAAGTGCCGAGGGTGATTTCTTTGAAATAGGCGGAAGCTCCATTCTCGCTATGAAGGTCGTTATAGCGGCTGAAAAAGCGGGTCATAAAATCGTATATAATGACGTATTTTCACATACCACACCGAGAGCTTTGGCAGAGTTCCTCGGAGACTGTGCCGATAGGAGCGTTGAAGCGGCTGTACCTGTCGTATACGGGGAGTGGACTCCGCCGATATCGGACAAGGACGGTTACGATTATTCTAAGATCCACGAAATGCTTTCCAAAAATACGCTCGATGCATTCAAAAACGGCAAATGCAATACTGTCGGTGATGTACTGCTGCTCGGTGCAACGGGTTATCTGGGCAGTCACGTACTGCATGAACTTATCGAAAACCACAGCGGTGTGATATATTGCTTTGTTCGCATGGGAAAAGAAAAAAGCAGCGAACAAAGATTAAAAGAAACATTGAACTATTATTTTGGTGACGATTATGAAAGGCTTTTTGGCTCTCGTATCAAAGTAATTGCGGGCGATGCGACGGATCCTTCCGCACTGGCTTCGTTTACCGCACCTCACGGCGGCATGACGGCGATCAATTGTGCGGCAAGCGTGAAACATTTTGCCAAAGGTAACGAGATCGAACGAGTGAATGTTGAGACCGTGAAGAATCTTACCCTATGGTGCGAACGCAACAAAGCCCGTTTGGTTCATGTTTCAACGGGAAGTATCATGGGCAGCCGTGAAAACGGTTTGCCGCCCATGAGTTACCGATTTACCGAAAATGTTCTTTATGCGGGTCAGGAGCTAAACAGCAACCAGTATGTTCATTCCAAATTTATGGCAGAACGTCATATCTACGAAGAAATGATCGAGCACGGGCTTAAAGCGAAGGTTTGCCGTGTGGGAAATCTTGCGCCCCGTTTTGATGACGGCGAATTCCAGATAAATTACGAGACCAACAACTATATGCGTTCGCTCAATGCTTACAAGACCTTGGGATTGATAAGCTACGATGCACTTGATACACAAACCGAGTTTTCGCCTATTGACTGCGTTGCAAAGGCTGTGCTTGCACTTGCCTGCACGCCCGATGAATGTGTTTGCTTCCATCCGCTCAATCCGCACAGACCGCTGATGGGTGATGTTATCCGCAGTATGAATCAAATGGGTTATTCGATTTTAGGCGCAGAAAACGAAGAAGTTGCCAAGGCGATAAATGAGGCGCTTTCCGACGAAAAGGCAAGTTCAACTGTCGGCAGTCTGATAGCGTACAACAGCGGAGACAATATACAAGTGATAGGTTTGGAAAGCTTTGATAACAGCTACACTTCCGGAATATTGGAACGACTCGGGTTCTCGTGGCCCGAAACGGGAAGCGACTATATAGGACGTTTTCTTGAAAAGCTGAGTAAAAAAGGATTTTTCGGAGGAAGTTCCAAATGAAGTTGATCCATGAACTCATTGCGGAGTATGCCACCGTGTTTCCCGATAAATCGGCGGTAACGGATCCTTTCGGGGAGATAACTTACGGCGAATTGGAAGAAAAAAGCGCCGCCGTGTCCGCAGAACTTGTGTCGCTCGGAGTTAAACGGGGCGATATGGTGGCGGTATACGTTCCCTATGCAAAGGAAATAATGGTAGGTGCCGTTTCCGTATTCAGAACGGGCTGTGTTTTCGTGCCTTTTGACGAGGCTTATCCCGTTAATCGGCTGGAATATATGCTTGAAAACTGCGAAGCGGCGGCACTCATGACCACTCATGCTTTATGGGAAAGCAAAAAACTGAATTTCCCCGATGAGAAGGTGATTTTTCTTGATGATTCGCATACGGCAGGCAAGATCCCCGTTCAATGCAATGATTTGAACGAGGATTCACCCGCCGTGCTGCTTTACACATCGGGCACTACGGGTAATCCAAAGGGGGTGCAACATTCACACAGAATGTTGCTCCATTTGGCGGATTGCTTCAAAGCACAGGACGGCATGGCAATGAACAGCGAAACCCGTTCGGGAGTTATAGCAAGTTTTACTTTTGTTGCGGCGCAAACGTTTATGATGGGACCGATAGTTAACGGCGGCACTGCTTGTATTGCTCCGAATGAGGCACGCAAGGATATGGGTGGGCTTTACAGGTTCATAAAAGAGTCCCGTATCACTCATATTTTCATACCGTCTGGGCTTGCCGCAATTATGGCGGAGGATTATGATCTGAGCGGTGTTTTAGTATTTGCCGCAGGAGAAAAGCTGAGAAATTTCCGTGCCTTTTCTCCCGAAAATGTTGTTATCAATCTTTACGGCAGTACGGAAGCGACGGGAATATTTACAAAAAGGATCCACGGTGACGAGGAGAGGATCCTTGTCGGTAAATCATATAAAAATACAAAAGCGATGATCGTGGATGAAAACTTAAAGCCCGTCGCACAGGGCGAAGTCGGCGAGCTGCTTATATCCAACGACTATATGTCGAAGGGATATTATAAGTTGCCGGAGCTGAGTGCGGAAAAATGGGTCGAGGCAGACGGTCTTATATGGTTCCGCACGGGTGACAGAGCCTTGTGTAATGACGACGGCGATTATGATATTCTCGGCAGAATGGATAATATGGTCAAGTTGCGTGGATTCCGTATAGAAACGGGTGAGGTCGAAACGCAAATATCCAATGCGCTGAATCGCCTTGGAATAAGCGACGTTGGACAGTTTGTGGTCGTGATAAAAACGCTTGGCGGCACGGAACATCTGACCTGCTACTATGAAGCCGAAGAAAAGCTCGATAAAAAAGCACTTCAAAAAGAAATTGCGGGCTACCTTGCGGAATATATGATCCCCGATGTGTGGGTGCGTATGGATGAACTGCCGAGAAATGTAAACGGCAAGGTCATGCGTAGCGGACTGCCGCAACCGAAGAGAGAGCAAAAAGCACTTGGGGTGCTCGACAGTGAAGTTTTGGTTCGTGTGCTGATGACTGCGGCGGATGTACTGGGTACGGATTACTTTATCGGTCCCGACGACCGCTTTACCGATATAGGCGGTACTTCGCTTAATGCGATGCAGTTCTCGGCGGCACTGCGTGAGCAGGGCATTAAGATCGGCGGAGCGCAGATTTTACAGTATAATGTATTGCGCAAAATTGCTGACATGGCAGAAGTTGCGTACGAGCAGCTTTGGTCGATAGAAGAATACAGGGAAATACGAAAAGATTTCGCTTCAAGAGGCGAACACATACAAAAGGTGTTTCCGATCTCTGCGAAGCAGGATGAAATGCTGTTTGAGCAGATTATTTATCCCGATTCACCCGGGTTTAAGGATGCTTTCTTTTTACAGGTGGACAGCATTGTTTCGGAACAAAGCCTCAGAAACGCTCTCGACATTGTTGCCGAAGAAAACGAGGAGCTTCGTTCTTCGATAGTGTTTCATAATGTATCGGTTATACAGCAGGTCGTTACGGATCGCAAAATACCTTTGAAAATAATTGAAGCGGACAAAATCGAAATAGAAAAGCTTGATGATTTGCGGGAGCAGACCTTGAATGTACAAACGGATCTGCAATATGACAGCATGATGAAGGTTATTTGCCTGCATGCCGAAAATATGAGCTTTTTGTACTTTTTGACCAATTATATCGCCATAAGCGATACACAGCTCAGAAGTTACATTGTAAAACTGATGTCGGAACTTGAAAAGGACTATCCCGAAGACAGCTCCATAAGAGGGTGGCGTGAAGTTCTTGAGATCGAGCCCGATTGTGAAGAAAATACCGTACTTTCGGGTGCTAAAAAGTCTGTTAATATCAGTGCAAACATACCCGATGATATTTGCGTTTATTCCGAAAACAACGGGCAGAAGGTCGTTTTTGTGCATACGGGAAATACAGGCAGCTCGGCATATTACCGCTTGGCTGACAGGATCGGAGACAAGGTCTCGTTTGCGGTTATTGAGCCGTATAACCTTTATCATCCCGACACTGCATGTTACGGCATTAAAAATATAGCGGAGAATTATATACGCATTTTAAAGAAATATCAGCCTAACGGACCTTATATCCTCGGCGGATGGTGCTACGGAGGCGTTGTGGCGCACGAAATGGCTTGTAGGCTCTTGCAGGCGGGAGAGGAAGTTAGGCACCTGTTTATGCTGGATTCCCACGCACTCGGAAATGCAAAGCTCAAAAAATTGTCAAAGGGTATGTTATCCGAGATCAATGTAAAATACTTTGAGACCTGTCCCTTGTTTGCAGAACTTCGTGAAAGCGGTATGCTTGAAGCTATGATCCAAAATGCCGTGCATGTATCGGAGGATCTGTATAACCATATTCCCTCTTTTTATAACGGCAGTGTGACATATTTTAAGCCCGACAGTATTCCCTCGGGAGCTACGGGAGATAATTTTAAATACTGGAACAGTATGATGAAGTTTGAAGCGGGTAATTACGAAAACTACTGCGAAAAGGGAAAAATGCAAATTATTCACACACCGCACGAACACGATCTAATGATGGACGATGCCTCGCTTGACATAATTGTCCCCGCACTGTTAAAAAGTATAAATTGATCTTTTATAATACTAATTCATCGTAGAAATCTTTAGATTTAATGAAAATTAATATGTAATTTGTAGGGAACGACCTGTGTGTCGTTCCGCCGTTTTTGATAGATAAA
>CAMOYW010000013.1 GCA_946630405.1 uncultured Clostridia bacterium
TGAGTACCACTACGACTTGATTTCCTTCTTTATAGCTTTTTACAATGGTGTTAGCTACACGTCTTATACATTCGGCATCGGCTACTGAACTGCCGCCGAATTTTTTTACTATTAACACAGTATGACCTACCCTTCCACTCTTATGTTATTTAATACTTTTTTAACGGAGCCGCTTCTTTCAAGTGAGCCGAGCTTTTCCTTTAAAGAGCCTTCTCTCATCTTTCTTGTGAGGAATGCAAATTCGTCATCATTTTCGTCAAGGTCTATAAATGCGGCTTCTCCGAATAATGATATAATGCCTTCTTTTGCTTTGTTTTCGTCTTCGTAGCTTACTCTTACAAGTTCGCGTACTTCAACTTCGTTTATGTCGGAAAGTTCCTGCTTCTCTTTGCTCCAATTCACACCGAGATTTATACCCTTGTGCTTGATAGCTTCTACGATGTCGCTTACCACGGCTGCGGCGGTCGCAAGCTTACCTGCGCCTTTTCCGTAGAACATAACTTCGCCGAGCATATTTCCTTCAAGCAATATTGCGTTGAATACATCGTTAACGGATGAGAGGGGATTTTCCTGCATTATGATGGTGGGAGCGACCCTTGCCCATATATTTTCGGTGGAAAGGTCGGCACTTGCAAGAAGTTTGATGCTTGCACCCATTTTGTTTACATATTCAATGTCCTTCTTGCCGATATTCGTTATACCTTCCGTGGGAATGTCGTTGAAGTCGACCCTTTTGCCTGTTGCAAGAGAGGTGAGTATGGCGATCTTTCTGCACGCATCAAAGCCTTCCACATCTGCTGCGGGGTTACGCTCCGCATATCCTTTTTGCTGAGCGTCCTTAAGTACGTCACCATAGTCAAGACCTTCTCTGCTCATTTTGGTGAGCATATAGTTGGTGGTTCCGTTAAGTATACCCATTATTTTAAGTATTTTATCGGATGTTATGCTTCTGTTTATGGGGCGTATAATGGGGATACCTCCGCCTACGCTCGCTTCAAACAGGAAATTGACATTGTTTTCTTGAGCTATCGCCATAAGCTCGTCACCGTGTGCGGCTACAAGCTCTTTGTTGGATGTGCAGACACTTTTTCCCGCTTCAAGGGATCTTTTTACAAAGTCGAATGCGGGCTTTGTTCCGCCCATCACCTCTACCACCACATCTATGGTGTCGTCGTTTATAATGTCTTCAAAATCGTGTGTCAAAATTTTCTGTACGGGGTCGTCGGGAAATTCTCTCAGATCGAGTACATATTTGATGTTGATGTTATCGTTGGCTTTAGACTCAATGTTTTTTCTGTTGGTGTTGATGACCTCCACAACACCCGAGCCTACGGTACCGTAGCCTAATACTGCGATATTTGCCATATTTTCACTCCCTTGCTATGATCTTTAACTGCTTTACTCCCGTCAATGCCTCCAATTTCTCTATCAGTGAAGAAAGACCTTCTTCAAGGTTTTCCGTAGATAAGCTTATTGTAACATTGGCGATTTTGTTGATAGGTATGGTTTGATTTATTGTAAGTATATTTGCACCGCTTTTAGCCATAACGTTGAGCACCGTTGAAAGAAGCCCCGCTTCATCCGGAAGGGAAAAGGCTATAATTGCCGTTTTGCCTCTCGTGCTCTCTTCAAGCTTAAAAATAAAGTCACGGTATTTGTAATATGCACTTCTGCTTATCCCCGCTTTTGCCGCCGCATCTGCGACGGAAGTTACCTCGCCCGTCGCCAAAAGCTCCTTGGCTTCGATGACCTTTGCAAATATATCGGGAAGCACTCTTTTATCCACTACATAAAATTCGGATGAGTTCTTCATTTGTACACACTCCAAAAACAATTGTATACCACGGACGGAATTGTACCATACCTTTTTTGGAAATGCAAGCATTTTTTTAAAATATCCAAAAAAAATGTAAAACTATGCGAAATTTGTAATAATATTGACCTTGAATAATTCCGTTTTATGCACTATAATAAACATAATTATGCTGAAAAGGTGGATTTGTGATGGATATGCTTGATGCTCTTAAAAAGCTGGGCAAGGCTCGTGAATTTGAAAGCAGCAAGAATTACTATTTTGAAAAGCATGTGTGTAAAAACGGGGAAGAAATAAAGGTCATGCTTGACCTTACGCTTTCAAACGACAATGACGAGGATATTTTGCGCATAGGGCTATGTCCAAAATGCGGCAAATTGTACTATCATAAAGACTATATTTCAAAATACTGACATTTGGGAGAAAATAATGGAAGATATTAATAAAAACTCCGCTTTGGGCGAGACGGGTAATTTTATACATGAAGCCATCAAGGAAGATCTGGGCGAACATACCGAAAAAATTATTACGAGATTTCCGCCCGAACCGAACGGATACCTTCATATAGGTCATGCGAAAAGTATATGCCTTAATTTTGGACTTGCCGAATATTACGGCGGAAAGTGCAATCTCAGATTTGACGATACCAATCCATCCAAAGAAGATACCGAATATGTGGAGTCCATACAAGAGGATATTAAATGGCTCGGGTTTGACTGGGGGGACAGGCTTTTCTATGCGTCAAGCTACTTTGACAAAATGTATGAGCTTGCGGTAGGTCTTATAGAGGACGGACTTGCCTTTGTGTGCGATCTGAACGCCGACGAGGTAAGAGATATGAGAGGCTCTCTCAAAGAACCCGGTAAGGAAAGTCCGTACAGAAACAGAAGCGTGGAAGAAAACCTCGACCTTTTCAGGAGAATGAAAGAGGGCGAGTTCGCCGACGGAGAAAAAACTCTTCGTGCCAAAATAGATATGGCATCTCCCAACATTAATATGAGAGATCCCGTTATTTACCGTATATCTCATACTACTCACCATGCTACGGGAGATAAGTGGTGCATATATCCCATGTACGATTATGCTCACCCCGTAGAGGATGCGCTTGAAGGCATTACCCATTCGATTTGCACCATGGAATTTGAAGACCACAGACCGCTTTATGATTGGGTGATTGAAAATATACGCCTTGATGCAAAACCCAGACAGATCGAATTTGCAAAGCTTAATCTTTCCGATACCATAATGGGAAAAAGATATTTGAGAAATCTTGTGGAAACGGGACAGGTAGACGGTTGGGATGACCCGAGACTTTGTACCGTATCGGGCATAAGAAGAAGAGGCTGCCCTCCCGAGGCAATACGTAATTTCTGCGCTACGGTAGGTGTTTCAAAAGCTAATTCCGTGGTAGATCTTGCACAGCTTGATTTTTGCATAAGAGAGGAACTTCAACCCAAGTGCCCCGTTATGATGGCGGTGCTTGACCCCGTGAAGCTTGTCATTACCAATTATCCCGAAGATACTACCGAGGAACTTGATGTCGAAAATCATCCCGGTGAAGAAATGGGCAAGAGAAAGATCCCTTTTTCAAGGGAGCTCTACATTGAGCGTTCCGACTTTATGGAGGAACCTCCCAAGAAGTATTTCAGACTGACACCCGGTAAAGAGGTTAGGCTTAAAGGTGCATATTTTGTGACTTGTACGGGTTGCAAGAAAGATGATGAAGGAAATGTTGTCGAGGTTTACGCTACCTACGACCCCGCAACAAAGAGCGGACTTAACTTTACCGAAAGAAAGGTAAAAGGTACCATACATTGGGTAAATGCACCCACGGCGGCATGCGTTCCCGTAAATTTATATGAAAATCTCGTTGTACGGGACGAGACTTCCGAGAACGGTTACAGACTTAACGAAAATTCCCTTACCACGGTAAATGCGTATGTAGAGCCTTCGCTTGCACAGGCGGAAAAGGGCGAACGTTTCCAGTTTATGAGAAACGGATATTTTGCCGTGGATACAAAGCACTCCGAAAAGGGAAAGCCTGTATTTAACCGTATTGTTTCACTTAAAAGTTCGTTTAAAGGATAATTCAAATGAGTAACGACAGATACGATATATATGAGGATTATGACAGCTCCCAAAGCTCGGGAAGACGCAGAAACGTCGAAAAGAGCCGTCAGGAGGCAGCCTCTGCTCCCGTTAAGAATAAGAAAAAGCCCAAAAAGCAGAAAAGCCTTTTTGCAAGGTTTGTAATTATGCTTTTGTCCGTCACGATGATCGTGATAGTGGCATTTACGGCACTTATAGCTTATTCCATATTTAAAACGGGAACGGGAGACGGAGAAATATCGAATAATCCGCTTGATGTTATTGCCGAAGGCGTAAAATCCACACTTCCCGAGCTTAAGGAACGTACCGTATTCCTTGTGATAGGTACCGATGAGGACGGAACAAGAACGGATACCATTCTTCTTTGTTGCTACAACTCCACCCTTAACGAGCTTGATATTATATCCATTCCGAGAGATACCCTTGTGGAGGTCGATGAAGATACCTTCAACAAGATGAACGAGGAATGGCCCGAACCCGGACAAAGAGGTATGAAGATCAATGCCGTTCATCACTACGGCGGAAAGAAGTACGGCGTTAAGCTTCTTGAACAGCAGATCGAGAAGATGTTTGGCGTTAAGATAGATAATTATGTTAAGGTCAGCTTTGAAGCCTTTGATTATCTTGTGGATTCCGTAGGCGGTATAGAGTACAATGTACCTATGGCAATGGACTATGAAGATCCTTATCAAAATCTTGCCATACATTTAAAGCCCGGTCTTCAAACTTTAAGCGGTAAGCAGGCGGAAGGTCTTGTGCGTTTCCGTTCGGGTTACTCAAATGCAGACCTCGGACGTATCGAGACACAGCAGGCATTTATGAAGATACTTATCAAAAAGCTTGTAAATGCCGATACCATATTCTCAAATCCCAAAGAATACATTTATGCGTTCTTCAAATATGTCGATACCGATGTAAATGTTGTGGATGCGGTAAGTTATATAAGTGTGCTTAAAAACTTCGATTCAAATAACCTCTACACCTATACGCTTCCCGGAGATATAGCTTCGGATTACGGGTTTAAGGGAGCATACGGTCTTTATGAGGAAGAAACGAAGCAGCTTAGCTACGATATATTCCAAAAGCCGAGTGAGCAGATAAAGATAGACAGGCAAAATGCCATAAATGCCGAGGAAAATACCGATAAGTTTGACGATACCAAACTTACGATGGAAGTACTTAATGGCGGTTATACCGACGGTATGGCATCTGCCGTACAGAAAAAGCTCACAAATATGGGCTACAATGTACCCGCAATAGGCACATGGACGCAAAACAAGGCTCAAAAGACGAGGATATACGTTCGTGAGGACGGTATGGGACAGGATATAAAGGATTTCTTCTCCGATACCGAGATCATTAACGATCCCGAAATGACAAAAGAGTACGATATAGTTATTATAATCGGTATGGGTGAATATCTCGCACCCGAGTAAAAATATGATAAATACAGCGATCATAGGGGGCGGAGCAAGCGGTCTTATTGCCGCTTTGTCCGCCTCTAAAGAAGGAATTGAAGGCATTACCGTTTTTGAAAGATCCGATAGGGTGGGGAGAAAGATCCTTGCCACGGGTAACGGCAGATGCAATTATTCAAATCTAAATTCAAATGAGGCTCATTACCACGGTACAGATAAGAGCTTTGTGACACCTGCTTTAAACGAGTTTACCGTAAATGATACGGTAAACTTTTTTAATAATATGGGAGTTTTTCCGAGAGAGGAAGAAAAGGGCAAACTTTACCCGTACAGCCTTCAAGCATCGGGAGTTTTGGACTGTCTCAGAAATGCCGTTGAAAAAAGCGGTATAGAGGTGCTGACGGGCAAAGAAGTGACCGATATACAAAAAGGTAAGGGGAATTATACCTTGTTTTGCAAGGATAAGAGCAAATATAAGGCTAAGACCGTTATAGTTGCGGGTGGGGGTTGTGCCTCACCCGTATACGGTACGGACGGGTCGGCATTTGAGCTTTTAAAAGCACTCGGACATACTCTTATCGAGCCGCATCCCGCGCTTGTTCAGCTTAAAACGGAGTCCGCTCCCATAAGAGGACTTAAGGGTATAAAGATAAATGCAAAAGCATCGCTTACGGACGGTACTCGTGTGATAGCCGCTTCAAGCGGAGAGGTCTTGTTTACGGACTACGGCCTTTCGGGACCGCCTATATTCGACCTTTCGGTACATGCGGCAGGGAAAAAGGAACTTTACGTTCTTCTTGATATGATGGATGTATATTCGCCGAAAGACGTGTTTGATATTCTTGAAGGCAGAAAAAGAGCTTTAAGTGAGCTTACCATGGAAAATTTCTTTGTGGGACTTTTGAATAAAAGGCTCGGAAATCTCATAGCAAGAGCAAGCGGTATAGAAAAGCTTTCCTATGCCGTTTCAAAGCTCGATACAAGGCAGCTTTGGGCAATTGCGGGCAATATAAAGGAATATAAGATAAAAATTACGGGAAACAATGGCTTTAAAAATGCTCAAGCATGCCTGGGAGGGATAGCCACATCCGAGTTTGATGCGAAGACCCTTCAATCTCGTATTTTTGACGGTTTGTTTGCCTGCGGAGAGGTGCTTGACATTTGCGGTGACTGCGGTGGCTATAACCTTCAATGGGCATGGTCGAGCGGATATGTTGCAGGCAAAAATGCGGCAAGGCTATGTATATGATTAGATTAAACGGAATTAAAATACCTGCGGATAAGACGATAGATGTAAATGTTATCGGCGAATATGCACAAAGGCTTACGGGCATTTCGCTCAAAGAGGTCGTGCCTCACAGGATATCAATAGATGCACGCAAAAAAGACAATGTTTTTTATTATATATCCGCAAATATAGTTCCCAAAAGGCAAGGGGACATGAAGAGATTGCTTCGCTTAAAGGGTGTTTCTTGTGTGGAGCCTTTTGTATATACCGTTTCAAAGGCACATCTTGACAAAAGACCCGTAGTGGTGGGATTCGGACCCGCGGGGATGTTTGCGGCACTTGTGCTTGCAAAGGCGGGAGCATGTCCGATAGTGATAGAGCAGGGAAAGGCGACCGAAGAAAGAACGGCTGATGTGCGTGCCTTTTTTGAAAAGGCAGAGCTTAATGAGAGAAGCAATGTACAGTTTGGAGAAGGAGGAGCGGGGACCTTTTCGGACGGAAAACTCAACACGGGAATAAAGGACGAAAGGTGTTCATACGTACTTGATGAGCTTGCTTCTCACGGTGCGCCCGAAAGCATACTGTACGATGCCAAACCGCATATAGGGACGGATAAGCTCAGGCAGACCGTAGTAAACATCCGAAAAGAGATAATTGCCCTCGGCGGTGAGGTCCGCTTTAATACAAGGCTTACGGGCATCGGAACGGACGGTAAAAGAGTAACATGTGCCGAAACCGATAACGGCGATATAGAAACAGACGGAATAATTCTTGCCATCGGCCATTCCGCAAGGTCAACTTTTAAAATGCTCACGGAGCTTGGTATAAAAGCAGAACAAAAGAGCTTTGCCGTGGGGGTAAGGATAGAGCACGAGCAGGGATATATCGACAAAACGCAGTACGGGAAATTTGCAAAATACCTGCCGCCTGCGGACTATAAGCTTTTTACGCATTTAAAAAGCGGAAGAGGAGTGTATACATTTTGTATGTGCCCCGGAGGAAGTGTTGTGGCTGCGGCAAGCGAAAAGGGCTGCCTTACCGTAAACGGTATGAGTATGTATTTAAGAGACGGCAAGAATGCCAACTCAGCATTGCTTGTGGGTATAGACCCTTCCGATTTCGGTTCGGGAAATGTGCTTGCGGGTATCGAACTGCAACGCAAACTCGAAAGGAATGCTTATGAAGTCGGAGGTGGTGATTATAAAGCGCCCGTGCAAAGTGTGGGAGAGCTTTTAAACGGCAAATTTAACGGCTGTATCGAACCTACATATCCCATAGGGGTAAAGCATGCGCCGTTTGACGGGATCTTTCCCGAATATATATTGTCGGCATTGAAAGACGGGGTAAAAGAACTTGATAATAAACTGCACGGGTTTGCGGATGAAAAAGCCGTGATGACTGCCGTGGAGTCACGCTCGTCATCTCCCGTAAGAATATTGAGAGATGAAAACTGCCGTTCGCTTTCTTTAGAGGGACTCTACCCCTGCGGAGAGGGCTGCGGCTATGCGGGTGGAATAATGAGTGCCGCAGTGGACGGAATGAGATGTGCCGAGGCACTTTTAAGAGGAGGAAAAGATGGAATATAAAATACTTGTTGCGGATGACGATAAAGAAATAAGACAGGTCATAGAGATATATCTCACGAACGAGCAGATGAAGGTGTTTACAGCCGCAGACGGAGAGGAGGCACTGAGGATACTCGAAAGCGAAAATGACATACATCTTATAATAATGGATCTGATGATGCCCAAAATGGACGGCATACAAGCCATTTTAAAAATAAGAGAGCAAAGAGATATACCAATTATCATACTTTCGGCAAAATCCGAGGATAAGGATATAATACTTGGACTTAATATAGGTGCTGATGATTATATTACAAAGCCCTTTAATTTCCTTGAACTGATTGCGAGAGTTAAATCCAATTTAAGAAGGTATACCAAGTTTTCATCATTCCAGCAGACGGTGGACGAGCTTTTTATAAGAGGTCTTTATCTTAACAAAAAGACCAAAGAGGTCAAAGTCAACGAAAAGAGCGTAAAGCTCACGCCCATAGAGTTTAAGATACTGCAGCTTCTTATGGAAAATCCCGATGTTATATTTTCCATTGAGGAAATATACGAAAAGGTATGGAATGAACCCTTTATCAACAGTGAAAATACCGTAGCCGTTCACATAAGACGAATACGGGAAAAAATAGAGGTCAATCCCAAGGAACCTATGTATTTAAAGGTGGTGTGGGGCATTGGATACAAAATATCAAAATAAGATAGCCTGTGTCATTTCGATGATACTGTGCGTCATAATGCTGGGTCTGGCTGTGGCGTGCGCTTTTGAAAAGCCTTTGGGCTACAATGAAGAGACAGTTTCGTATTTTAAGGATAATACCGAAATAAAAGAAAAGGCTGTCAGGTTTGCTAAAAATCTGCAAAGATATTATATATATTACGCCAATTTCGATCCCGAACTTGCCGAAGCCAAGTTAAAGGAGATAGATGCGCTTTTGGGCGACAGTATAACATCATCTTCCGTAGCAAATGCTTTGGAGAGTAACGTTACACAGGCACCCGAAACATTGTATCAAACCGATGTGAGAACGCAAACAAGGGAGCAGCTTACGCAGACGAGGGAGCATTTAAATGATGCCCTCACCAATTACAATACCATAAACCAGTACATTAAAGCAAATGATGACTTTCATTTTTTGGTGTACAGTTTTTTCCTGAACAGGATAATCGATACAAATTCCGAGAACTTTAATACGGAACTTCAGTATGAGTCCATATCCGTAAGCGACAGTCTTTTTGATATGCAGTTTAACGGGCAAGCACTTAATCAAAGCTTTTTTGAGCATGGACTTAGGTGTTTTATTGCCATACCCGAAAGTACGGGATATGAGATCAAGTTAAATATGGACAGGACAAATTCCGCCATAACGTATAATAATGTGTTCTCGTCTTTGTATACGCCCATAGCGCTTGCGGTCGTGGCGGCACTCATAGTGTTTTTACTTGCGGTATTCAATACAAAGAATTTGATGTACTACAACGGAGTATTGTATTCTGCATTTGCGGAGCTTCCCGTTTTTGTTAAATTTCCGCTTTTTTGCTTTTTTACAAGTTTTGCTTTTCAGCGAATATTTGCAAATGAAGCACTTCTCACGAATTTTTTTATTACACAAAACAGCGGGTTTCTGCTTTTGTATATAGCATCCTGCGTTGCTCTTGTGTTTTTCTATATCATGCTTTCGGAGCATATTGTCAGGCTGATACTTAAGCCTTCCCGTGTCTTTGAGGAAAAGGAGTTCAAGCATTTTCCCGAGGTGTCGGAGGAGCTAAAGCTTGCATTACATTCCCAAAAGCCCGTTATGACCACTCTTTTGATAATAACGGTGGTATTTATTTCCATAAATATGGTGTCTATATATATCATACTTTTCGGGCTTGGAAATCTATATGTTACCGTGTTGACTTACTTTGCTTTATTGCTGACTCTTTGCGTGCTGAGCATAATTTATAAAGCAATAATATCCGAGATAAAGCTCAGGTTTTATATTACAGAGCTTTCCGAAGGGCGTATAGAGAGCATACCCACTCAGTACGGCTTGTTTTCAAAATCCATAAACAGACTGAACGATATCAACAATAAATTCAGCCAGATAATGAACGAGAGACTTAAAAACGAGAGACTTAAAACAGACCTTATCACAAACGTGTCTCACGACCTTAAAACACCTCTTACATCTATCATAAGCTACGTGGATCTTTTAAAGGCTATGGAAACGGATAATGCCGCAGCTGCAGCCTATATAGACATTATCAAACAAAAGTCCACAAGGTTGAAGATCCTTATTGACGATCTGTTTGAAGCATCAAAACTTTCGAGCGGACAGATGACTCTTGAAATAAGACGCTCCGATGTGGTATCCCTGCTTGAACAAACTCTCGGAGAGCTTGACAACACCATAGAGCAGTCGGGTATCAAGTTCGTGGTCAATACCTGTCAGGCACCTCTTTACATAGATATGGACGGACAAAAAATGTGGAGGGTGTTTGATAATCTCATCAATAACATCATCAAATATTCGCCAAAGGATTCAAGGGCTTTTATAGATATGACCGAGGATGAAAGCGAAGTTTGTATAGTATTTAAAAATGTAGCCAACTACACCATGGATTTCGAGGCGGACGACCTTTTTGAAAGATTTAAAAGAGGTGATAAAGCCAGAACTACCGAAGGCTCGGGACTCGGCTTATCTATTGCCAAAAGCATAATAGAACTCCACGGCGGCAAAATGCAAATAGTGACCGACGGCGATCTGTTTAAAATAATCATAAGACTGAATAAACCCGT
>CAMOYW010000014.1 GCA_946630405.1 uncultured Clostridia bacterium
TTCTTTTGGAAAATATCGAAACATAATTTGTCTAAAAACAAGTCTTTTTGAATTAAAATATTTGTCTTTAAAGATAATATTAATAATAGCACCATTGTGAAAATCTTTAAAATGTTCTTGCAATGTAATGATATATTGATTATAATATAGATAGTTTAAGATCCCGTTGGGTCGGTTTTTGAAAATGGGATTTTGTTTAGGGGCAGAAATATTGTGTTTTGCCTATGATATTAAAGCTTATCAACAAGGGGGAAAGAACAGTGGGAGATATTATTAAAGATCCGATAAGTGCGGTTTTGACGGAAGAACATGTAAAATTAATGGATCAGCTTAAAGAGGTTGTGATGGCTCGCTACGGCGAGAACAAAAAGATTGCTGACGGTGATTATGACAAGTCTTTGGCTGTTAAGTGCGTGAACGGTACTTTCGTTGGCAGGAAAGTGGATAATGTTATCGAGTACAGGGGAATTCCGTTTGTTGGAAAACAGCCTGTGGGTGGTCTCCGCTGGAAGGCTCCGACGGATGTAGTTCCGAATGAAGGTGTGTACGAAGCTTATTATAACGGGAAATGCGCTCCGCAGAGAAAGGTAGAGTATTCCTCGGTATATCGTCAGGGTGAAGATTGCCTGTATTTGAATATATGGAAAGCCGATGATGCTTCTCCCGAAAAGAAGCCGGTCATGGTATGGATACACGGAGGCGGTTATGAAATTGGCGGAACGGTTGACCCCGGGTATGATTTTAATAATTTCGTATCGGAAAATCCCGATGTGATCGTTGTTTCGGTTGCTTATAGGCTTGGCGTTCTCGGCTTTTTGCATTTGTCTCATTTGCCCGATGGTGCCGATTATCCCGATGCTCAGAATTTGGGCTTAATGGATCAGATAGCTGCTTTGAAGTGGATACATGAAAATATTTCCTTCTTCGGCGGAGATCGTGACAATGTGACGATTTTCGGAGAGTCTGCGGGTGCGGGAAGTGTATCGTTGCTTCCGCTTGTTAAGGGGGCGAATCGTTATTTCAAAAGGATAATTGCACAGAGCGGATCTCCCGCTATGAGCAGAACGACGGAACAGTCTATCGAAATTACGACGGAATTGATGAATGTACTCGGTTGCAAGACTGTTGCAGACCTGAGAAAGATCGAGCACGAAGAGCTTGTTAAGGCAGCGGGAGATGTTGTGTTGTTGCGAGGACTCCCCGAAAGAGACGGGATCTTTTTGCCTAAAGATACATTTGCTGCATATTCAAAGGGCGACGCAAAGGATATAGATGTACTTATCGGTTGCAATATGGAAGAGATGAGTGCATGGAGAGATGCCATGGGCGAAGGTTATGTCAAGTGGGCAGGATCTCTTAAGGAAAAGAAATATTCTCAGTTGACGGAGGCCGAGAAGGAACTGACCGAGAGCTTTTATCGGGATATCAACGAAACTAATGCGAAAAAACTGAGCGGTTTGTTAGATCAAATCTGGTTTGTTGCTCCGCTTATCAGAACCGCAGAAAATCAGACGATGGCGGGAGGTAAAGCTTATGCCTATTATTTTACCGCAAAATGCGGACACGGAAGCGAGCTTACGACGGTTTTAGATCATCCCGAGATGAATGATGTGCCGATAGATGAAATGTTTTCAAAAACGATGCGTAAAATGTGGGTACGGTTCGCAAAGACGGGAGACCCGTCACTCGGTGAGGATATTTCGCCCGACGGAAAGGTGCATGAGTGGCGACCTTACGATTTGGAAGGGAAACAAATTATGGTATTAAATGAGTCAAATATTCATACGGAGGAAGAAAGCGAAATAAAACTCGTAGATAGGGATAGGACATATTTTTTGACCAAATACTATATTTTTTGATGAGGTTTTATAAACTGTATATCGGAACTGTAAGATTTGATATACTCAAATTGGAGTTATAAAACGGCGTAAGGAGAGGGATAAATGGCATCAAGTAAAGAATATTTGAATTTTATATTGGAGCAGCTTTCCGAAACGGAAGATATATCCCACCGAGCTATGATGGGAGAATATATAATTTATTATCGCGGTAAAGTGATCGGCGGTATATATGACGATCGTTTTCTTGTAAAGCCAACCAAGTCCGCTTTGGAAATGATGCCAAATGCCGCTATGGAGTTGCCTTACTACGGTGCGAAAGAAATGATCCTTGTAGACGATGTGGATAATAGAACTTTTTTGAAAGAACTGTTTGAGGCAATGTATGAGGAACTTCCGATCCCGAAGAAAAGAAAATAGAGATGAAAACAGTTATTTATATTCATGGCAGGGGCGGCAATAAAGCCGAAGCAGAACATTACAAAAAGTTCTTTCCCGGGTTTGATGTTATCGGTATCGAATATAAAAGTGATACTCCGTGGGAAGTCGGTGAAGAAATAAAAAGTGCGATCGAAGACTTGAATGTGAATCGGTTGATACTTATAGCCAACAGCATAGGTGCGTTTTTTGCCATGAATGCCAATATAGAAAAATATGTGACACATGCTTTTTTTATCTCTCCCGTTGTAGATATGGAGAAATTGATCGTTAATATGATGTACGGTTTCGGTATTTCGGAGGCGGAATTGCAAAAAAAGGAAGTTATACACACCAATTCGGGTGAAGACCTTTCGTGGGAATATCTGTGCTATGTACGCTCGCATCCCGTTTGCTGGAATGTTCCGACCGATATTCTTTACGGAAGTGCGGATCAGCTTATATCAATTGATACAATAGCGGATTTTACCCATTCTCATAATGCAAGCCTGACCGTTATGGAAAACGGAGAACACTGGTTTCATACAGGGGAGCAAATGCGTTTTTTGGATGAATGGATGGAAGAGAAAGTGCTAAAAGCCGCTTTTTAAATACATTTGATGTTGACATTATATTTACGCAAAAGTTAAAAAAGGAGCGATATGTTGGATACTATTCATGTTGGGACTATGTCCTTTGTTTGGCTTATCATAGGTGTTGTAATTGGTATAGCGGTGCCTGTATTGATTGCGATAATATGGAAAATCAAGAAAAAGGAGCCTGTTTCAACTATATTGATTGGTGCGGCAACCTTTTTTGTGTTCGTGTTGATACTTGAAAAGCCGATACAAAATGTGCTTGCTTTTCCTACGGCAATGGGACTTCCCGATAATCCAGTCAGCGTTTTTTTGAACGCAAATACTTTGTTGCTTGCACTTGTTGCGAGTCTTTTCCCGGGAGTGTTTGAGGAAACGGGGCGTTTTGTCGCATTCAAAATACTGCTTAAAAAGCGTAGAAATAGGGAGACGGCAATTTCATACGGTATCGGGTATGGAGGGCTTGAAGCCATATTGATATTGGGGCTTACCTATATACAGTACATTGCTTTTGCCGTGATGATCAACGCGGGGACTTTTCAAACCGTCATAGATAAGGTGGCATCGCAGGCTCCCGAGCAAGTTTCTGCTGTTGAAGATGTGGCACGATTGATCGTTCGGTTTTCGTTTGCGGATCTGGGAGTGAATTTAGTCGAGCGAGTGAGCGCTGTTTTGTTCCATGTTGGGGCATCTATCCTTGTTTTTTATGCCTGCAAAAGTAAAAAACATCTATGGCTTTACCCTTTTGCAATTATCTTGCATACATGTTTGGATTTTATAGTAGCATTGCTTGTTTTTAATGTAATAAGCATTTCTTCGTGGACATTGGAGGTAATAGTCGCAGTATTCGGGCTTTTGATATTTTTCGGTGCGTATTTATCATTGTATAAAAAAGATGTTTAGAGATTATAATAAAAAATAAAATAAAATAAAATAAAATAAAGAGAGGTATATGTTATGAAAGAATATTTTCCTATGATCTCAAAAGTTAAGTATGAGGGGAAGGGTTCCAAAAATCCTTTTGCGTTTAAGTATTATGACGCCGAAAGGATAGTTGTCGGTAAGCCCATGAAAGAGCACCTTAAGTTTGCCATGAGTTGGTGGCATACGCTTTGTGCCGGCGGTGCGGATCCCTTTGGTACAACTACAATGGACAGAAGTTACGGTGGACTTACAGACCCTATGGATATAGCGAGAGCCAAAGTTGATGCGGGCTTTGAGTTTATGACTAAGCTCGGCATAGAGTATTTTTGCTTTCATGATGCGGACATTGCACCCGAGGGCAAGACGTTTGCGCAGACTAAAAGCAACTTGTGGGAGATAGTGGAATATATTGAGCAAAAGATGAAGCAAACGGGTATAAAGCTTTTGTGGGGCACGGCAAATTGTTTTAATTCTCCGAGATATATGCACGGAGCAGGCACGTCTTGTAATGCACATAGTTTTGCCTATGCCGCCGCTCAAATCAAAAATGCGATAGAGGCTACTGTGAGACTTGGTGGAAAGGGTTATGTGTTCTGGGGCGGAAGAGAAGGTTACGAAACACTTTTAAATACCGATATGGCTCTCGAGCTTGACAATATGGCAAGGCTTATGCGTATGGCGGTGGATTATGGCAGAAGTATAGGTTTTGAAGGTGATTTTTACATTGAGCCCAAGCCGAAGGAACCTACAAAGCATCAATATGATTTTGATGCCGCTACGGTGCTCGGCTTTTTGAGGAAATACGGACTTGATAAGGATTTCAAGCTGAATATTGAAGCAAATCATGCAACTTTGGCAGGTCATACCTTTGAGCATGAGTTGACGGTAGCAAGGATAAACGATGCTTTCGGAAGTATAGATGCAAACAGCGGAGACCCTAATTTAGGCTGGGATACCGATCAATTCCCGACTGATGTATATTCGGCAACACTTTGTATGCTTGAAGTGATACGTGCGGGTGGATTTACAAACGGCGGTCTTAATTTTGATGCAAAGGTACGCAGAGGTTCTTTTACATTTGAGGACATCGTTTATGCGTATATAAGCGGCATGGATACCTTTGCTCTCGGTCTTTTAAAAGCGTATGAGGTCATAGAGGATGGCAGGATAGATGAATTTGTAAAACAACGCTACATAAGCTATACGGAGGGTATCGGCAAGGATATTAAAGAGGGCAGGGCGAGCCTTGAAAGCCTTGAAAAATACATCCTTGAAAACGATGCCGTTCAAATGCAGAGCGGAAGACAGGAATATCTGGAGACTGTTTTGAACAACATTCTCTTTGGGTGATGATATGAGATATCTTATTGGATCGGACATAGGTACTTCGGGTACGAAAACGGTACTCTATGATGAAAATTTATGCAAGATAGCGGAATCGGTAAGGGAATATCCCATGTATCAGCCGCAAAACGGATATGCCGAGCAAGATCCCGAGGATTGGTACGATGCAGTCGTAAAAACCATAAAAGATGTTATAGATATATCCTCTGTGGACGGAAAGGACATTAAAGGGATAGGTCTTTCGGGGCAAATGCACGGGCTTGTAATGCTCGATAAAGAAAATAAACCTTTGCGGCATGCCATTATATGGTGCGATCAGCGTACGGAAAAGGAATGTAAACAGATAACGGGACTTGTGGGTGAAAGGCGGCTTATAGAAATAACGGCAAATCCCGCTCTCCCGGGGTTTACCGCTTCAAAAATAATGTGGGTCAAGAATAATGAACCTCATATTTACGAAAAGTGCCGCCATATCCTCTTGCCGAAGGATTACATCAGATTTAAACTGACGGGAGAGTATGCCACAGAAGTATCGGATGCAAGCGGTATGCAGCTTTTGGATGTGCCGAAAAGAGCGTGGTCTTATGAGGTGCTTGAAAAGCTCGATATAGATGCAGAACTTCTTCCGAAGGTTTATGAATCCTCGGAGATAACGGGATATATCACAAAGGAAGTTGCGGCGCTGACGGGGCTTATGTACGGAACACCCGTAGTGGGTGGTGCGGGCGATAATGCGGCAGCCGCCATCGGAACGGGTATTGTGAAAGAGGGTAGAGCATTTACGACCATAGGCACTTCGGGTGTGGTGTATGCACATACCGACAAACCCGTTATAGACCCCAAGGGCAGAGTGCATACTTTTTGCTGTGCGGTAAAGGACAGCTGGCATGTGATGGGCGTAACACAGGCGGCGGGGCTTTCTCTCAAATGGTTTAAGAACTGTCTTTTCGGATCATCCGAGGAGATAAGCTACGATGTTGTAAATAAAATGGCAGGATCTGCTCCAATAGGTGCGGACAGACTTATTTATCTGCCGTATCTTATGGGAGAAAGGACACCTCATCTTGACGGAAATTGCAGAGGCGTATTGTTCGGATTATCTGCAAGCCATACTCAAAGTCATATTATCAGAGCGGTAATGGAGGGTGTCGGTTTTTCGCTAACCGATTGCAAGGATATTCTCGGAGAAATGGGTATAAATGTTAACGATATGACGGCATGCGGAGGCGGAAGTAAAAGCGATGTTTGGATGGAGATACTTTCGGACTGCTATGGTTGCGATATTAAGAGGCTTACGGGTGCGGAAGGTCCTGCATTTGGGGTGGCAATACTTGCAGGTGTCGGGACGGGTATATTTGATGACGTTGTTTCCGCTTGTGACAAATTTATAAAGACGGACAATATCGTTTCCTATACTCCCGAAAACACATCAAAATACAGAAAAATACATGCTTTATATAAGAAGTTGTACGATTCTCTAAAGGATGATTTTAGAGAATTGAGCTGTATTTGAAAAAAGGCTGTGAATGTGATATTTAGAACTCACATTCACAGCTTTTTGATTTGATCACGATATTTTGGAAACACAGCGTGGTACAATGTGTTTTCCTTAAATTTTCTCAGGCTTTCTTTAATCCCTTTATACCGCTTACTATCATAAATATTCCGAGAACGATGGCAAGGGTATAAAATATAGCCTGTCCTGCACGGGTTTTTGTGGTGTCTATACAAATATAGGATATGGGATGATTTTGTATATCTTCTTCTTTCATTCCCATAGACCACATATAATCTTCATAGTAGCCGCGAAGTTCGGGCTTTATGGTGTTTACACAGCCCGTTACGGTGACTGCGGGAGCGCTTTGTGCTTCCTCATCCGAATAAAATGCATCAAGCTGTGCATCAAGCTCCCGGATGAGCTTTTTATCTCTTACCTTTATAGACATGAGATTGCCGTCCTCGCCGATGAAGCCGTAGAGCTGTGCTGTCAAAAAGGGCATGGGTATGAAGGCGTAAGTCGTTTTACTTTCGGCATAGTTACCGAGGGGAGTTGTCATGGCGTATGTCACGTACTTATCTCTCGGTGCCTCACCGCCCGATTGAAGTATTTCGTTAAGGTCAACGGTATTCCCCGTAAGTAAAAACTCTCTGTCGTGTACCGTCAAGGCAATGCCTGCCAAAAGCAGTACTACACCTATAAGTATGGTGAAACCCGGTCTTTGTTGTCTGTTCATTTTTGATTTTCTCCTTTTATAAAAGTGAAAGGCGTTTCATTTCCGTAAGCTTGTCCCTAAGCTCAGCCGCTTCCTCGAATCGTAGGTCGGCGGCAGCCTTTCTCATTAGTTTTTCCGTTTTTTGTATTGCTTTTAATAGTTCGTCTGTGTTCATAGACTCGATATCCTTGTCAAATAAAGGCTTTTTCTCGTCTTTTACATTGTCCGTAATGCGGATAATGTCGTGGACCTTTTTGATGATGGTCTTGGGAACGATACCGTGTTCCTCGTTGTATGCCTCCTGTATGGTACGCCTTCTGTTTGTTTCGTATATTGCCTTTTTCATCGAGTCTGTGTAGGTGTCGGCATACATCACGACCTTACCGTCGGCATTTCTTGCAGCTCGCCCGATCGTCTGGATAAGGGAAGTTTCGCTTCTCAAAAATCCTTCTTTATCGGCATCAAGTATGGCTACAAGGCTCACTTCGGGTATATCCAAGCCCTCTCTCAAAAGATTTATACCTACAAGCACATCGAACACACCGAGCCTGAGATCTCGTATTATTTCAAGCCTTTCGAGGGTGTCTATGTCGGAATGAAGGTAGTTGACCTTTATCCCCACTTCTTTAAGATAATTCGTCAGATCTTCCGCCATTCGTTTTGTCAGGGTGGTCACAAGCACTTTGTTGCCCTTTGCCGTGGTCTTGTTTATTTCGGCAATAAGGTCGTCTATCTGCCCTTTTATAGGGCGCACATCTATAAGAGGGTCCAAAAGTCCCGTAGGACGTATTATTTGCTCTACGGTCTCTTCCGAGTGAGCCGCCTCATATTTGTTGGGCGTGGCAGATACAAAAAGCATCTGATTGATTTTGCTCTCGAATTCCTCAAATTTTAAAGGTCTGTTTTCGAGAGCGGAAGGAAGGCGAAAACCGTAGTCTACAAGTGTCGTTTTACGGGAACGGTCTCCGTTGTACATTGCTCCTATCTGAGGCACGGTAACGTGGCTCTCGTCCACTATTATGAACAGGTCGTCGGGGAAGTAGTCCATTAACGTGTTCGGTGTAGAACCCGGTTTTCTTCCGTCAAGGTGCATCGAATAGTTTTCTATACCCGAGCAAAAGCCCATTTCCTGCATCATTTCCATGTCGTATTGTGTGCGTTGCAGTAAGCGCTGAGCTTCAAGGAGCTTGTCTTCCGATTTGAGTTCGGCAACTCTTTGTTCAAGTTCTTCGCCTATGTCTTTTAGGGCACGGCGCATATTGTCGGCATCCGTTACATAGTGAGATGCGGGGAAAATGGAAACGTGGCTCAGTATGCCTATCACTTTTCCTGTTATTACATCTATTTCGGATATTCGGTCTATCTCATCGCCGAAAAATTCTATCCTGATGGCTCTGTCGGTACTTCCTGCAGGGTATACTTCCACTACATCTCCCCGTACACGAAAGGTGCCGCGGTGGAAGTCCATATCGCCTCTTGTGTATTGTATTTCAATAAGCCTTTTCAGCACGCTCGTCATGTCCCATTCCTGTCCGGGTCTTATGGAAAGGGTCAGGTTTTTGTAGTCTATGGGCGCTCCGAGCCCGTATATACAGCTTACCGAGGCAACTATCACCACATCTCTTCGCTCAAAAAGCGCAGAGGTCGCAGAGTGGCGCAGTTTATCTATCTCATCGTTTACGGCTGAGTCTTTTTCTATATATGTGTCGGATTGCGGCACATACGCTTCGGGCTGATAATAATCGTAATACGAAACGAAATACTCTACGGCATTTTCCGGAAAGAATTCTTTAAATTCATTATAGAGCTGTGCCGCAAGAGTTTTGTTATGTGCGATTATAAGGGTAGGGCGGTTAAGATTTTTGATAATGTTTGCCATGGTAAAGGTCTTTCCGCTGCCCGTAACGCCGAGAAGAGTTTGAAATTTTTTCCCCTGTAAGAAGCCCTCCGTCAGGCGGTCTATTGCCTCGGGCTGGTCTCCCGTGGGTTCAAATTGCGAATGTATTTTAAAGTCCATATTTAAATGAAAAGTCCCCGTACAAGACGAGGACGAAAAGGGAATACCCCTTACTTAGATCTTCTGTTGATGTCTTCCTTGACCTTAGCAGCCTTACCGGAACGACTTCTTAAGTAGTTAAGCTTAGCACGTCTTACGATACCGTATCTAACTACCTCGATCTTATCGATTCTGGGGGAGTGTACGGGCCATGTTCTCTCAACGCCCACACCGTAGGATATACGTCTTACGGTAAAGGTCTCGCGAGCACCGCCGCCCTGTCTTTTAAGTACTACGCCCTCGAACACCTGTATACGCTCTCTTGTACCCTCTACAACTTTAGCGTGAACTCTTACGGTATCACCTACGTTAAAGGATACGATGTCGCTTTTAAGCTGTTCGTTTTCGATTTCTCTAATGATGGAATTGTTCATTTTGAATTTCCTTTCTTCATAGACATTCATAAATATTGGGAGAAACTCCTGTGTATATCTTATACACGCATATCAGCGGAATATCCGTAATCACAAAAAAGCATTATATCATATCTAACCCTATTATGCAAGCTTTTTTTACAAATCAAAACCTAAAATATAAAAAAGGATTATAGCTTGAATTTACAAGATATATCACGCAAAGCAAAAACGAAGCGATGAGCAGTACGGGTTCCGTGAATTTAATAGTTTTAAGGTCTTTAAGTTTTGATGTGACGGGGAAGCTGAAAACGGCGGCAATACAAAGCAGTATGGCATTATCTTTCAGTGTGAAGATAAAGCTGTTGTTTATAAGGATGTGGCTTGAATTTGCAAGCATTACGCCAAGGTAAGGTATCAGCCTTTGCATATCGTCATGCACAAATACGGTGAAGCCGAGGACGGCTATAATTATAGTATATATATGCCCGACAACGGAAGGAAGCTTTTCAAGCTTACTTCCCCACACGTATTTTTCAAGTATCAGCAGTATTCCGTAATAAAGTCCCCACAGCACAAAGTTCATGGCTGCGCCGTGCCACAAGCCCGTAAGTCCCCAAACTATGAGCAGGTTTATTATCGTTCTTGCGGTGCCTTTTCTGTTACCGCCCAAGGGAATGTAAATATAATCTCTGAACCATCTTGAAAGTGACATGTGCCACCTTCTCCAAAATTCCGTAACAGAGCGAGAACAGTAGGGGTGGTCAAAATTTTCGCAAAATTCAAAGCCGAGCATTTTACCGAGACCTATTGCCATATCTCCGTAACCGCTGAAGTCGTAATACAGCTGCA
>CAMOYW010000015.1 GCA_946630405.1 uncultured Clostridia bacterium
GGTCAGCATATTTTTGCAAAGCACGGGAGAAGGCACGTTTTTGCCGCTCTTCTCAAGCGCCGCCTTCACCGCATACACGCAATCATAAGTGTACGCCGCATATATGTTCGGTTCCGTACCGTATTTTTCCTTATAGGCATCCACAAATACTCTGTTGCGTTCAAAATTGTCCCACGCAAAATAAGGCATATAGAATTTGGCACCGTTAAGGTTTGCGGTACCCGTTTTGCTGTGCTCTATCAAGCCAAACCAGCCGTCACAACCGTAAATGCGCTTATTTAAGCCGTTCGCCTTAAAAGCATTCGCAATATCTTCCGCCTGAGTATAGTACACGGGAAGAAATACGGCATCAAAATTGTAGCTTTTAAGCCTGTCTATCTGCGACTTGTAGCCCGTATCTCCCTTTGCGAAATACTCGACCACAACTATCTTTCCGCCGATCTTTTCATACTCCGCACGGAAGCTCTCGTACAAAGTCTTGCTGTACGGGTCGGACGAATTGTAAAGTACCGCCGTGTAATTTATGCCGTCGTTTTTAACGTTGTCGGCTATAAGCCTGCCCTGCGCCTCATCAGTGCAGCACATACGGAAAGAATTGATACCGTCCACGCAATCGGGTTCGGTAACGGAAGGCAAAAGGTGCATAAGTATGTCGTCCTTGCTTGCCTTATATACCGCATCGGCACAGCTGTTGGTTATGGGACCAAGGATCACCTGAGTGCCCGATCTTGCCGCCTTTTCATAAATCTGCACAGCCTTCTCGCTTTGCGCCGTATCATCGTTGAATTCAAGCTCTAATCTCGGCAATTCTCCGAGGGCGTTTATTTCTTCAACGGCAAGTTCAGCTCCGTTTTTGGCGGATATTCCATATACAGAAGCATCGCCCGTTAAAGGGGCGATGCCGCATATTTTTAAAGTATTAGGATCTACTTCGATCTCCTTGGCTTTGTCCAAAGCCATATCCCGTCTTGCATCTTCGTCCGTTTTTTTACAGGCGGATGCCAAAAGCAGGATGCAAAGACACGCCAGGAGAGTTTTGAGGAAATTAAGCCTCAAATCAAGCCTCCTCTGTCTCCTCTGCCGTTTCCTCGGCAGCAACCTCGTCGGGATCTTCCTCGTCGGCAGGTCTTTCAAGGGTATCTTTTATGCTGAGGCTTACCTTCTTGTTTGTAAGGTCAAGCTCTGTTACCTTTGCTGTGATCTCCTGACCGATGGAAAGCTCGTCCTCGGGCTTTTCAACATGCTTGTATGCGATCTGAGAAATGTGTACAAGACCGTCGATACCCTCTTCAAGCTCTACAAATGCGCCGAAAGGTACCATTCTTACGACCTTACCGGTTACGGTAGTGCCTACCGCATACTTCTCCTCTGCATCGTTCCAGGGATTCTTCTCGGGATCTTTAAGGGAAAGGGATATTTTGCCCTTCTCGGGGTTGAGGTCAAGCACGGTAACTTCTACCTCATCGCCTACGCTAAGTACATCTACGACCTTTCTTACTCTGCCCCAGCTCATTTCGGATATATGGATAAGTCCGTCTACACCGCCAAGGTCTACGAAAGCGCCGAATTCAACGATACGGCTTACGGTTCCTTTTACCTTGTCGCCAACGTGGAGCTTAGCAAATACCTCTGCCTTCTTCTCATCTATTTCCTTTTGAGCAAGTGCCTTTCTGCCCACAACGATCCTTCTCTTGGATCTGTCGTACTCAAGCACCTCAAAATCATACTCATTGCCTACGAATGCCGTAAGATCTTCAACATAGCGGTTGGAGATCTGCGATGAAGGGATGAATACTCTCGCATCGTTTACATATGCGATAAGACCGCCCTTTACAACTTCCGAAACCTTACCTCTTACGGTAGTGCCGTTGTTGAACGCTTCCTCGATAACCACATAGTTCTTGTCGGCTTCTGCCCTTTTCTTGGAAAGAGTTACATTGCCGTCGGTATCGTTTACTCTTACAACATATACATCTATCTCATCACCGGGCTTAACTTCATCGGCAGGATTACAGCCGGGGTCGTTGGAAAAATTATCTCTTGTAATAATTCCGTCGGACTTGTAGCCAAGGTCAACCGTAACCTCACCGTTATCGTTGACGCTAATAACCTTACCTTTAACTACGTCGCCCGAATGTAAGGACACCATACTGTCGTCAATCATCTCTTCAAATGTTTTGTTATCAATATCACTCATAACACTTACTGCCTCCTTTATGATCGCCGGTGGTGTAGATGCACCAGCAGTTATACCGATTTTATCATATTTTTTTACATTTTGCAAGTTTAAATTGAAAATTGACTCACATAATTGTACATTTTCACAATATTTTGTGGATATTTCGTACAATTTGCGGGTATTGGAGCTTTTTTCATCTCCGATAACTATCATCATATCGACCGTCTGAGCTATTTGCGTAGCTTCTTTTTGCCTGTCGGTCGTCGCCGAACAAATGGTGTTGAACACCTGCGGCTCGTCCGTCTTTTCTCGTATGATGCCGAGTATCTCATTGAATATTTTGAGCCTGAACGTGGTCTGCACCACAAGAGAATAGGGCACTCCCTTTTTAAGTTCGGCTTGCCGTGCCTCTTCGGGGCTTCCGATTATCACGGCAGTATTTTCGCACCAGCCGTTTATCCCTATCACCTCGGGATGTTCCTTAGAGCCTATTATGATGATATTCCTGCCCTTTTCCTTTTCCCCGTGTACGATATTGTGTATCTTTTTAACAAACGGGCAGGTGCAATCCGTAAGGCTCACGCCTCTTTTTTCAAATTCGTTGTAGACCTTCGGCGGCACACCGTGAGAGCGTATGATGACCTCACTGCCTTTCGGCACATCGTAATCCTCCACGCACTTTACTCCGAGCCTTTCAAGCTCCGATGTGACCACCTTGTTGTGTATAAGGGGACCGAAGGTGTAGACATTGCCGTTTTTCGCCTTTTCGTATGCCTTATCTACGGCTCGTTTCACCCCAAAGCAAAACCCCGCCGACTTTGCAAGTATTATCTCCATAATTTATAGTTCCTTTTGATCTTTAGGCTTACATTTGACATAAGCACATTGAAAACCTCATAAATATCATAAACCCGAAAACCCGATCCTCTATCCCGGAGACGCACGGTTCAGATGCCGATTATGATCGATACCACATTCAGGTGGTAGGAATAACTGTAGGTGATGTCCTCGGCGATCTTCTGCACCATAGTGACTCCGATCTTGGAAAAGCTCTCGTTATCCCGCTCGAACACCAAAGGATTATAGGGATCGTCATAGTTTCGGAGGATGATCTCGATCTTTTCTGCATCACGGAATGCCTTGATGTCCATATATGCCTTTTTTTCCCTCTTGCCCGCTTCGCTTCGGTGCGACAGATAGTCTGCCGCGATCTCTTCCGTACACAGAGCAGCGGCATAAGCCACCTTCGGTCGGGTGCCGTGCTCCAGGAAAAAGTTTTGCAATTGCTTTGAAACAAACGCCACATCCTCCGCCTCGGTGGGAATACTCACATCCAGCGCCACGCTGCGCTCCGTATCCCGCTTAAGCAACAAAAGCCTTTCCAGCGGCACAGGGAATCTTCCCTTGTTCGCTATCACAAATGCCAGATAGAACACAATGAAGAATGGTATGAAATTGTAGCCCAGCGCCAGCCAAACACCTGTAACGCCGAATGTACGGCTCATCACGGGAAGCAGCAACGGATAAAGGATGCTATCCGGGATCACAGCCACAAACAGAGAGAGCATCAAGCGTCCTGTTGACTCATAGACAGCATTGAACACAAAAGAGAATACAGGCAGGAGTCCTGCGATGCTAAGCAGGATTACGCCCGTATGCGCATCGGCATTTTCTGCGACGTGATAGAAGCCCAACAACGGATCCTTAAGGATCATCAGCAGCACTGCCACGCCGACAGCGTAAATAATGCCCCCCCTGAGCGCAGCGAGGAACGTCTTCTTGATCCCCTCGTTGCCCCGCCCGCCGTGAAGAATACCCACCAACGGCTCGCTGGCGAAGTACGCACCGCGTCCCACCGTGCGGATGATATTCCACAATGTCTTGATGATGGCAACCAGCGCCAGCACGCCTGTCCCATCCGCAAAGGACGAGAGTATGATACGGTTGACCACCGAGCTGCTGGCGGAATCCAGCATATTGTCAATAGAGGAAGGCATTCCTCGCCGTAACATATCCAGAGAATCGACGATATTCCTTTTATTGACGGGATATAGCCCGTACTTCAACCGTATACCCCTGCGCCGTGTCAACAGCCATGCGGCGATCATCTGCACCAGCGTTGCCAGCGCCGAACCGACACCCAGACTTACGATCCGCATCGGTTCCGGCAGGATGTTGATGAACAATATCGAGGTCACTACATTCACCACCACGCAGATCACACTGCACAGCATTATATCCGTCTGGTAGCCATAGGTCGCCATAACGATCTGGAACTGGGAAGCCAGGCTGAAAAACAGGATCATCAAGCAGGCAGTCCGAATATACAGGCGACCCATGCGCACTGCCTCAGCCGATGCTCTTGCCGCACCTGCGATGTTCAGCACTGCGTCCGTTCCAAAGAAACAGATACACAGAAACACAAAGTCGACCAAAAAGACAAAGGTCAGTGAGAGCGAAAACAAGCGCTGATAGTCCTTCATGTCACTTCGACCCATAGGACCCAAAAGCTTCAAAAAGCCGCCCTGGAGTATCATGCCCACGAAGGAGATCATGAGCGCAATGATCGGTATGCCAAGCGCCACCGCAGCCACCGCATCGGAGCCGAGATAGTGACCCGCCACAATGGTGTCCACCATAAATGTCATGGACTGGACCAAGGCGTGGATCGTGCACGGCAGCATGACCTTCTTTACGGTGTTTGCAGACAATATGTTGGATTGTAATTCTGTTTTCATACGGTTTCCTCCCCGGAACCGTCCCCACGATCGATACATCTCCGATATGATCGTGAGCGAACGCCCATCTTGATAAGACTTCTGCTCTCATCTCATCGCCGGCACCTGCCGAATATTCCCCTTGTATTTTGTTATTGTGTTTATTTTAACAAAATTATAGTATAAAGTCAACTGTTTTTCAATCTACTGTTATATCTCCGAATACCGCCTCTGCCGCCTTTGCAAGGTCAAGGGGTGAGGCGATTATCTGTGCGCCTATCCTGCCGCCGCTTATTATGATCTCGTCAAAGTTTTGAGCCGTGGAGTCAAACACCGTCTTGTAGTGCTTTTTCATACCGAGAGGCGTGCAGCCGCCCCTGATATAGCCCGTGACCTTGTTTATATCCTTTACGTGTATCATCTCCACATTCTTTTCGCCCACAAGCTTTGCCGCCGCCTTCAGGTCAAGCTCCTTTGCTATGGGTATGACGAACACGTAATGCTCTCCGCTTTTCGCAACGGTCACAAGCGTCTTAAAACTTTGATCGTAGCTTTGAGAGAGCATATCCGCCACCTGTATCCCGTCGTGAAACTCGTCACATTCATAGGTGTTTATTTTGTATGTGATTTTCAGTTTGTCAAGCAAACGCATAGCGTTCGTTTTAAGTTCTTTTTTTGCCATTTTTTATTTCCTTAAATACGGTACTCACCGAGTACACTATTTCCGAAATTGTTTTATTGATGTTTATGTAATTTATTATTTCATTCATAATTTCATTGTCCGCATTTTATTGCGGCGAATCGGTCGTTCCATGCAAAATGTAAGGGCTTCTCTACGGCGGGACGACACATGGGTCGTCCCCTACAAAATATATGAAAAATCAAAGTTGAAGCTCATCCGCATTTTATTGCAGCGAATCGGTCGTCCCCTGCTTCGGTAATTAATAAGGGAATGATAATTTGTTTTCTACCCCGTTTAATCGGGTCTTACTATATTATGTTCTGCAACCGTATCCGAATCGTCGTATTTAATGGCATAATACAGAGCATCGTGCCCATCATTGCCTATATAATAAAAATCTTCATTTGTTTCGCCCAACAGCGCATATACTTCCTCTCTTTTCATTCCCTTAAGAACATACTCGTTTTCAAGGCTTTGGATCATTTTGTACCTTTCCTGCGGGTAATTCGCCCAATCTTCGGGAGTGAACTTCCTTTGCGTTACGGCTCTGTGAAATATGACAAGAGCAAACAGCAGTGCGGCAATAGAGAAAAGCATTAAAAAAAAGTATCTGAATTTCATTAAGATTCACCGTAAAGTCTTTAAATACGCCTTGTGTTCCTCGCTTACTCTGTAGCTTTCCACCGCCTTTTGTATGGCTTTTTTGTGTGTCCACGGGTCAAGGGTGCGGTTTTCGATATAGGGGAGGGTCGAAGAGTATTGCTTTGCAAGTGCTGTAGCAAAGTACCATGCTATCATCATTTTAAGATAGTAGTCATCGCCTTTTTTGGAGGCGACAAGGCTTAGGTACTCCTCTTTGAAATCCTCTTCGAGGTACTCATTCATCAGCATCCTTATGCCGAATCTTGAGGTATAGGTATGCTCCGAGGCTATCCACTTTTTTACAAAGGGTAGAAGCTCCTTTCGGTGCTTTTTGAACACCTTCGGGCTTGACTGGTCGCAAAGTGCCCAATTATCCACATAAGGAAGAAAACGCTCTGTTTCAAAAATACACCCGTCAAAGTCCTTTATCTCGGCAACGATAAAGAAATGAAGCATATTCTCTTCAAAAAAGCGGTGCGGCAATTCTGCCAAAAATCCGTCTTTTTCTTCTCTCTTCGCAAGCTCTTTCGCAATTTTCCTAAGTACGGGAGTTCGCACGCCTATTATCGTATCCCCGGAAACATTCGGTAAAAGCCTGATCTGCATTTGTCTGTATTTTTCATCCCGATAGGGTAAAAGTATGTCGTATAGCATAGTAATATATTTCAAAAAAGAGCCGCTGAACTTTGCGGCTCTTTTAAATTAATCATTTGCAAATTTTCGTATGATCAAAGGATAGATGACCACAGCAAACATCACAAGGATGAAATATGCCACAAATTTGCCCCAGCCTGCGCCGAACCAAACCTGTACGGTTATGCCCTTAAGATGCTCTTTCCATATAAATGCAATGGTCGTGCCCACACAAGCCAAAGCGGGTAAATTCTTTGCGCCCGTGGGTATCTCGTATTTGATGTAATGCCTTTCTATATAGCTGCCTATCATCAAGCCGAGGAATCCGCCTATTCCGCCGTAGGTATCGGGCATCATATTTTTGGGATCGACAAGCAGCTTGCCGTCCACATAATCCATAGGGTAAGACTTTACATTTATGTATATGAGTGCCACTATGGATACGACCACACCGCATATCGTCAATATGTCGGCAAGGCGGGAGTTGTTTTCAAGCTTCTTTTGGAGCTTGGCTATAATGAAGATGATAAGAACGGTCTCGAAGAATCCAACAACAACATCCTGTGGTGTATGCACGCCGAGGAAATTTCTCGAAAAGCCCGTCAAAAGTATCATAATACAGCAGAAAATCGCAATTATCTTTCTTTTCTTGCGCTGCATCACCGCAAGTGTACCGTAGTTTGCGGTCGCACACATTGTGTGTCCGCTCGGGAAGGAGTAGCCCGTTGCGGCGACTTTTGAGTCTCCGGCAGGTTCTATCCGTACATCTCTTATCCACGGTCTGTAAGCGCACGCCGTCAGCTTTACAACGCCGTTTACTATCTCGCCGCCCCACTGTGCGCCCAGAAATCTGTAGCCCCAGTTCTTATCTACCGCCCAGAATATCAGATACGGCAGTATAGGCATTATGTCCACCGCTATTTTGGATATTACGTTGAACAATTCATCAAACATTCCGCCCGTGGCGTTTCTCAGTTCCTGCAAAAAGAGCAGGTATTGTATGTCAATGCTCATTCAACTCCCCCTTTACTTGTACTTTTTAACAAGTGTCAATCGGTTTTTGTCGTCTATACGGTCGTACTTTACCTCGTCCATAAGCTTTTTGGTCAGGAATATACCGAGGCCGCCTATCTGCCTGTCTTCCGCAGAGGCAGTCACATCCGGGTCCTCTTTTTTGAGAGGATCGAAAGGTATTCCTTTGTCTTCAAATATCATTGTGAGCGTATCGCCGTCCGTGCCGCAACTTACCCACGCTTTACCTTCCCCATCGCAATAAGCGTAGCTTGCAATGTTGACAAATACCTCCTCCACTACAAGCTCGATCTGCATCATAAGCTTCATGGGGCAGTCCTCAAGCTGTTCTGCCACAAAAGCGTTTACATTGTCAAGCTCTTTGGTATCGGCATTTACTTCAAGTGTTCGCATAGGTGTCATCACCGGCCTTTCTGATATATTTGAATACAAGCATGGTTATATCGTCAAATTGATCTGCCTCGCCTACGAAAGTACGAATATCCTCTCTTACGGCGGGAAGCATATCCCTTACACTTTCATCCTTCACTTTGTTGAGCGCAACGAGCATACGGTCCGTGCCGTACTGCTCCTCGTCTATGTTTATCGCCTCGGGCACGCCGTCGGTGTAGACAAACACGCTGTCACCGGGTTCAAGCTGCACCTCGTACTCGCCGAAAGGCATATCTTCCATTGCCGCAAGTGCAAGCCCGTGCTTGTCCTTTAAAAGCTCATATTCTCCGTTCGCCCTCATTATGGCGGGATATTCATGCCCCGCATTGGAGCATACCATCTTGCCCGATTCAAGGTCTATAATGCCTATCCATGCCGTTACGAACATATCCGCATCGTTACCCTCGCAAAGGGCGTTGTTGGCACGGGTAAATATTTCCTTGGGCGAGCGTCCGCTTTCGGCAAGGCTCTTAATGGTGACCTTGCTTCTCATCATAAACAGAGAAGCGGGGATACCCTTGCCCGATACGTCCGCTATCACAAGCACCAGCTTGTTATAGTCCACAAAGAAGAAGTCGTAAAAGTCTCCGCCCACTTCCTTGGCAGGCTCCATGGTGGCAAATATGCTGAAATCGTCCCTTCTGAAAGTAAACACCTTGGGAAGGGCAGCACTTTGTATCTGCCTTGCAAATTCAAGCTCCTCTTCCATACGGTGCTCTGCGGCTGCTATGTAGCCCTTTAAGGCATCGACCGTCAGATTTATATCACGGGAAAGAGTTGTAAATTCCTGTGTCGTCTTTACATCCACCACTTCTTCAAGGTTGCCCTTTGTGATCTTGGTAAGTGAACGGTTTATCCTGTTCAAATTGCGAACGACAAGCCTTTGCACAAGAATGTAAATGAGCATAAACACAAGCGAGAACAAAAGTATGCCCGCAAAGCCCGTCTCGTAGGAGGCTATATCTCTGCTTCTGTACACCTCGTCATAGGGGAGCACCGTAAGCAGGCTGTAGCCGTCTTCAAGGCGTTCCAATCTGCATAGGCTGTGTACCGTTGTCCCCTCGTCCGCATCGTACACATCACCGTCGAAAAAGCCGA
Organism: uncultured Clostridia bacterium; assembly: GCA_946630405.1. GTDB lineage: Bacteria > Bacillota > Clostridia > Lachnospirales > CAG-274 > UBA3680. The sequence continues at coordinate 9,416 of CAMOYW010000015.1, forward strand.
GCTTGGTCTTGATCTGTTCGGATGTAAGCCCTATCTCCGAGTAGCTCTTGTTTTTCTGGTCGCCGGCTATGATAAGGTTTTTGGTATTGGCAACGTATATATTGCCGTTCTCGCCCACATGCCTGTTGCCGAGATCCTTATCGAGGTCGCCGAAGTCCGAAAGTCTCTCTATGGAACGTTTGTCAAGGGCGATTTGTATAAAGCCGTCCGCCGACTTTACACCTATATACATAAGCGAAAGCCTTGAATCTCTGCCCGTGGGCATAAAATCCTGCGCCAGTTCGTCTATCTTTCCGTCAAGTATATCGAGGAAGGGCTTGGATTGCTCCGACGAGCCCATATCGAAATCCTGAGAAAGGAAATTGGTAGACTTTGCGACCTTGCGTGTTTCGTCGATAATATTTATTTCGTGCAGTTCGTAAAGCTTGCATACGCTTTTAAGCTGTTCGTCGCTTATACCTTTCAAGCCGCCGAAATAGTCTATGGTCTGTGCTACCGCCCTTGCCGTTACAAGAGCCCTCTCTTTTACAAGCTCCTGAGCGGACGAGTAGCTTTCCCTGTTGTAGTAATAGGTAGATCTAACATCTGCCGTATTGATCTCCATGGTGTTGCGTGCATTTTGATACGCCATTCTCGTTTGGATGTTGCGCGAGAAAAAGTAGGTGGATGTAAGCATCGCGACCGTACATACCAAAAGCCATATCTGGAACTTCACGCTCAGCGGCGTTTCCTCATCTTTGGGGAATCGTAAGCCCGCTTTAAGTTTACCCGACAAAGCGTAAAGCACAACGGACGAACACGCCATTGATATACCGCAAAATATTATCATGGGTATGGCGCATTTATTCACCACGTAAAAAGCTTGGTACATATCGTTTCTGTGAGTGATGAATACCACATACATGTGGAAGACTTCGACCACCGCACCCAATAT
>CAMOYW010000016.1 GCA_946630405.1 uncultured Clostridia bacterium
CCAAAGGGAAGCTATGAACTCACTTTGTTTTTAATTAGCTTATGCAGATCGATGCTTCCTAACGTACTTTTACCTGCAACAACGGCTTTGGGAACGATATCACCTACGGGCAGAGAAGAAGGCATTCTTTCGGGTGCAAATGTTATTATGCCCAATCTTTCCCCATCGGAAGTCAGGAAGCAATATATGCTCTACGACAATAAAATATGTGTTAACGACGCATCTGCGAAGTGTAACGACTGTCTGAAAACAAGACTTAACTCCATCGGCTATGAAATAGAAATATCAAGAGGAGACTACCATGATTAAAATAGCAATTTACGGAAAAGGCGGTATCGGAAAATCCACCGTATGCTCCAATATTTCCGTTGCTTTGGCTAAAAAGGGAGTAAAGGTAATGCAAATAGGTTGCGACCCGAAAGCCGACTCCACCATACTTTTGCATAAAGGTGAAAAGCTCCCCTCAATAATGGAAGAATATACAAAAAAAGGTACGGCTCTTTCTCTTGACGATATAGTGTTTATCGGTGAAGAAGGCGTGATTTGTTGTGAAACGGGCGGCCCTCCTCCCGGTACTGGCTGTGCGGGAAGAGGTATTATAAACTCACTTGAAAGACTTGAAAAGCTAAGCGCCTACAAAATATACAAGCCCGACATAGTAATATTCGACGTATTGGGTGATGTGGTTTGCGGCGGCTTTTCGATGCCTATGAGGAAAGGATACGCCCAAAAAGTCTATGTTGTCACATCCTCAGAGAAGATGTCCCGATACGCCTGCGCAAACATATCAATGGCTTTGGAAAACTTCAAAGGAAGGGGATATGCAGAGCTCGGAGGATACATTTTAAACAAAAGCACCTCACCTTCGGATAGAGATTCTCTAAACGAACTATGCAAAGATTTCAATACGCAAATAATAGGTGAAATAAGCTACGACCCTATTATAAAATCAGCCGAAGAAAACGACACCACCATCATACACTCTTATCCGGACACAACAGTTGCAGAACAGTTTAAAAATATAGCGGAGAAAATATATGCTTAAAAAATCGGAGCTTAATAATCCCATATCCATAACTTTGGACAAAGCGCAAGGATTCGCTTTTTTTAAAAGTGCCTTGGAATATAATCCCCCCACACGAGGAGGATGGAACATTGTACACACGGGTATGCTTCTCCCCGAAGCGCACGAAATATTTGTTTGTCCTCAAGGCTGTTTACGAGGTGTAATACTGACAGCCGCCGAAATGAATGCTCTTGATCGATTAAGTTCCGTTGTTGTTTCGGAGGATGAAATGTTTAACGGCACCCTCGAAAATAATTTAATAAACGGAACAGCGGATATTTTGAACCGACTTGATAAAACTCCAAAAGCTGTTTTACTGTATGTAAGTTGTATTCATTTATTTACGGGGTGTGATATGGAAAATGTAATAGAAACATTACAAGACCGCTTCCCCGAAATAGATTTTACCGACTGCTACATGACACCTACGATGCGGGAGGAGATCACTCCCGACGTTAAAATGAGAATACAGCTTTATTCTCTTATAAAGCCGCTTAAAGAAAACAAAAAGGCCGTAACTCTTATCGGGAACGATCTGTCACCCGATAGGGAGTCTGAAATATTTGAGCTTTTAAAAGAATTTGATTTTAGGGATATACATTATTGCACTAAATACGAAGACTATCTTTCACTTGGAGAAAGCTCGATTTTTATTACCACAAGACCAAATGCTAAGCCTGCAGGCGAGACACTTGCACAAAGGCTTGAAAGAAGACATTTATATTTGCCCGTTTCATTTGATTTTGAAAATATCGAAAACAATTACACTATACTCTGCAATGCCCTCGATATTGAAAAACCGGATTTTAAAGATAAAAAAACCATTGCAGAAAGTGCTTTGGATAAAGCTTTGAACATAATATCGGATACCCCGATAGTTATTGACTTTCTTGCCGTTGCAAGACCGTTTGAGCTTGCACTGCTTCTTACAAAACATGGATTTAACGTAAAATACATTATTGCAGACGCACTTAATGCAGAAGAAAAGGAAAGTTTCTGCAAACTAAAGGAATTGAGATCCGATATTGAGATATTTTCCTCTCTAAGTGTAAATATGATAAAAAAGGTTAAGACCAACGATAAAAAGATACTTTCCATAGGTCAAAAAGGTGCTTTTTATTTTGAGACCGACTGTTTTGTAAATATGGTGTACGAAGACGGTTTATACGGCTACCACGCCATATCCCGCCTTAGCGAACTTATGGTCGATGCCTTCTTAAACCCCAAAGACAGAAATACCGTGCTTAAATACAAAGGGCATTTTTGCTCTACATGCTTAAATTGATATGAACAACACTTTAAAAATACTCAGCTGTTACAGTGCCGATACCGCAGGGGTCTGCTCCATACTTTACGAACTCGGAGGGATGGTAGTGGTACACGATGCTTCGGGATGTAACTCAACATACTCAACCCATGATGAACCGAGGTGGAATAAGAAGCCATCCAATATCTTCATCTCCGCACTCACTGAAAGAGATGCCATTATGGGTAACGATGCCGGATTTATTGAAAACGTATCATCCGCCGCAAAAGATCTTAAACCAAAGTTTATATGTATCTGCGGTTCTCCTATGCCTGCTCTTATAGGTACAGATTTTACCGCACTTGCAGAAGAAATAGAAATAAACACCTCTATTCCTTGCTTTTCTGTTGCAACTACGGGCACCTACTCATACATACAAGGTGCGGGAGAGGCACTTTTGCAATACATAAAAAAGTTTTGCATATTTAAAAAGAAAAATCATAATACAGTCAATATTCTTGGCTTTACGCCTCTCGATTTTTACATAAACGGGCAACTTGAAAGAATTGTAAAACTTTTTGCGGATAACGGTATAAATGTAAACTTTATCGGCAAATACTGTGAAGATATACTTTGCGCTTCCGTAAACCTTGTAATATCTCAAAGCGGCTTGAAAGCAGCAAAATATATGTGGGAAAATTATAATATACCATATATGTGCGGTATCCCGATAGGGGAAAAACTTTCCGAATTGATTCTTAAAATCCAAAATATACAGTCTCCGACATTTATTGAAAGAAATACGGAAAAGTCGGATCTTTATATTATCGGAGAAAGCATTTTTTCGCAAAGTCTTTCATATGCCATTGAACTTGAAACGGGTCTTAAATCGGGAATAATATATCCTCTCGAAAATGAAGGCTTAAAAACCGCACCTGCGGATTTTACGACCGAATCAGAAGAAGAAACGGAAAACTTTCTTTCATTGAACGCAAAAAAAATAATTGCTGACCCCATTTACAAAAATATAGCGCCCAAAAATGCCGTATTCCACGATTTACCGCATTTTGCTTTTTCCGGAAGATGCTATGAACATATTATCCCAAATTTGATTTGCAACTCAAACGCCTTAAAGGAGCTGATTAAGTGATAAAGCTTGCCATATACGGCAAAGGAGGAATAGGAAAATCCACCTGCACCTCAAATCTTGCCGCCGCATTTGCGCACCTCGGAAAAAAAGTAATACAGATCGGTTGCGACCCGAAAGCAGATTCAACCATAAATCTTTTGGAGGGAACTCCAGCACTTCCCGTAATGAATTACCTTGCGGAAAATGACGAAGAACCCACCGATATCGAAGAGATATCCAAAATCGGATATAAAGGGATACTCTGCATAGAAACAGGAGGTCCCACTCCCGGGCTTGGATGCGCGGGACGCGGGATCATAAGCACGTTTTCCATACTCGAAGACCTAAATGTATTCAAAAAATTTGCTCCCGACGTCGTTTTGTACGACGTGCTTGGCGATGTGGTTTGCGGCGGATTTGCCGCTCCGATAAGAGAGGGATATGCAGACGAGGTCATAATAGTAACTTCGGGAGAAAAAATGGCACTGTATGCGGCAGGTAATATATACAATGCCGTAAAAAACTTTGAAGACAGAAGTTACGCCAAAGTAAAAGGTCTGATACTAAACAGGCGAAATGTTGAGGATGAATACAAAAAAGTAAAAGCTTTTGCAGATGAAAAAGAACTCGAAATACTTGCCGATATCCCTCGTTCAAAAGAGATCACTTTATGTGAGGATAAAGGCAAAACCGTTATAGAGGGTGCCTTTGACAGTGAAAGCGCACAATGCTTTTACAACCTTGCCAAGCGAATTTTAAAGGAGAAAGAAAATGAGTAGCACCTACTTCATTACGGCTGAGGAACTTGCAAAAAATATAGAAGACAAGAAGCCGCTTCCACAGGAACTTCTTTCTTCCAAACATCTTATTTATTCATCTCCCGCCACCTTAAGTTTCAACTCCCCCGGAGCAAAAGGATTTGGTGTAAAAAGAGCGGCACTTGCCATTCCCGGCTCTGTAATGCTGCTTGTTGCACCCACTTGTTGCGGAAGAAACACGGCACTTTTAAATGAAATAGGCTACAGTGAAAGGATTTTTTATTTACTGCTTGACGACACGGATATTGTAACAGGCAGACATCTCAACAAAATCGCATCCGCAGCTTTGGAAATCAAGGAAGAACTCAACTATACCCCTTCCGCACTTATGATTTGCATTACCTGCGTGGATGCTTTACTGGGTACGGATATGGAGAGAGTGTGTAAAAAATGTTTTGAAAAAACAAATATTCCCACAGTTCCCGCCTATATGTACGCCCTTACAAGAGAGAAAAAGCTTCCTCCTATGGCAGCTGTAAGAAAATCGCTCTATTCTCTTTTAAAACCACGTAAACGTATATCCACCGTTTGCAATTTGCTGGGATTCTTTTCTCCTTTATATGATGAATGTGAGATTTATCCTCTCCTAAAAAGTATAGGCATTACTCGCATAGGTGAACTTTCAAGATGCAAAACCTACGAAGAATACGAAACTCTTTCCGAAGCGAATTTCAACCTTGTATTAAACCGTGAGGCTCGTTTTAGTGCGCAATATCTTGAACAGACACTCGGTATTCCGTATATAGAGCTCACAAGAGTATATTCTCCGCAAAAAATTCACAATCAATACACTCTTTTGGGAAAAGCTCTCGGAAGTGATATAGACGACAGCAAATACCTTGAAAAGACTTTAAAAAAGATAGAAGAATTTAAAAGCAAACATAGATCTCTTACTTTTGCGGTCGGGGAATGGCTAAATGCCGACGGCTTTGAATTGAGTTTGACGCTTTTGGAAATGGGCTTTAAAGTTTCTGAGATTTACGCAACCGTTGGCGACGGAAACGAAAAACTGATAAGCCATATTGCAAAAATATCTCCCAAAACCCGAATATACTCGAATCTTTCACCCACAATGCTGATGTATGAACCTTCAAAAGAGACCGATATTGCACTCGGAGCAGATGCGGCATACTACCATAAAGGAAAAAGCCTTGAATTCAACTCCGAAACTCAACCATTTGGTTATCAGGGATTGAATATGCTTTTAGACGGTATAGATGAGGTGCTTAAATGAATAAGCTTTTAAAACATATTTCACCTTTTGCACCCGATATCTCGGGTGCCTGTTCGGTACTGTACGAAACAGGTGGACTTATCGTAGTTTGCGATGCAGGCGGCTGTGCGGGAAATGTATGCGGCTTTGACGAACCTCGCTGGTTAAAGCAAAAAGCTCCTCTTTTCAGTGCGGGACTTCGTGATATGGATGCCATTTTGGGAAGAGATGAGATGCTTGTCGAAAAGCTTAGTACTGCCTGTGAGCAAATAAAGCCTCGCTTTTCGGCAATTGTCGGAACTCCCGTTCCTGCCGTTATAGCCACCGATTACAAAGCCCTCGAAAAGAAAGCAGAAAAAAAGACGGGGCTTCCCTGTATTTGTATAGACACTGACGGCACAAAGTTCTATGATGAGGGAGAAGAAAAAGCCTATTATATGCTTTTTAAAAAGTTTACAAAAGATGAATACAAACCAAAGCAAAACAAAATCGGCATAATAGGCGCTACTCCTCTCAATACATCTCTTTCCGAAAGCAAGGATTTAAAAAAATACCTCAATCAGGAAGCGGTATTTTTCTCATTCGGGTCGGACATTGAAGAATACAAAAAGGTGCTTGAATGTGAAGAATTGCTCGTTATATCCCCTTCGGGACTTAAAGCCGCCAAATATTTAAATGAAAATTTCGGGATTAAATACAATATTGACTATCCTTTTATAGAGCCCTCTTTTTTGGAAAAATTAAAGGAGTCGAAAAAAACCTTGACCATTCATCAGGATGTATTGTTAAAGGCGTTGAAAGACCGAGGGATCAAAACGGACTGTGCTACCTTTTTTAAAACCGTACAAGAAGATACAATTAAACTTAAAAACGAAGAAGATATTGCTGAAATAGCCGATAATTACGAACGAATCGTAGGCGACATTTCATTAAAGAAAATCATACCAAACTTTAAAGGCGATTTTATAGACTTGCCCTTCTTCGGGCTTTCCGGAAGGATGATTTATGAGAACAATTAATCTTAAAGTTTACGGCATAGTTCAAGGTGTGGGATTTCGTCCGTTTGTGGCAAGAGAGGCACTGAATCTCGCCGTCAAAGGTTATGTTGCAAACAAAGGCTCTTTTGTGGATATATATATGCAGGGAGAAAACAGCGAAAAACTTGTATCACATATACTCTCCTCTCCTCCCAAAAGAGCGCACATATTCTTTTCGGAACGATTTGAAATTGACGAAAAAGAGTATACCGCCTTCGTAATAGCCGAAAGCGAGAAAGAAAAAGGAGAAATATTTGTATCTCCCGATATAGCACTTTGTCCCACTTGCGAAAAAGAACTTTTTGACAAAAACAACAAAAGGTATCTTCATCCATTCATAAACTGCACGCAATGCGGTCCACGTTTGACTATTACGGAAGGAATGCCTTATGACAGGGAGCGTACCTCAATGAAAAGCTTCCCCATGTGCAGTGAGTGCGAGAGGGAATATTATACCCCCGCTTCAAGACGATATGATGCGCAACCCGTATGTTGCAACGACTGCGGCCCACATGTATATATTGTAGACACAGACATAACAAACGGCAAGGCGATAAGCTTTGCAAGAAAAGCTTTAAGCGAAGGAAAGATCATTGCAATAAAGGGCATAGGCGGTTTTCATCTGTGCTGTGATGCCACTAACGAAAAGACCATAGAGCGTTTGAGAAAGCTTAAATCACGCCCGTTCAAACCATTTGCGCTGATGATGAAAAGCATAAAAGAAGTCAAAGAGCATTGCACCCTTGACAAGGCAAGAGAAAAAATGCTTTCAGACTGGCAAAAGCCCATAATACTGCTTGAGAAAAAAGAAAGCTCACCATTACCCGAAAGCATTGCTCCTAACTCCAAAACACTCGGGGTCATGCTTCCGTATGCTCCGCTTCATGCTCTGCTTTTTAACTATCCCGATAATATAGATTTAAGCACGACACTTGTAATGACAAGCGGAAATCCTCACGGTGCTCCTATTTGTATAACGGATGAACAGGCAAAAGAATACATTTCGCCGTTTTGCGATTTAATACTTTCGCACAACAGAGAAATATTAATAAGAGCCGACGATACCGTAACAGACTTTTTTAAAAACAAGCCCTATATGATAAGGCGGTCGCGCGGCTTTGCTCCGTTACCGATAGTCGTTGACGAACATTTAAAAGGTGAAGGATTGGCCATAGGTGCGGAACTTAAAAACACCTTTTGCATAGCCAAAAAGAATCTTCTCTACCCTTCTCCTTTTATCGGGGATATCGGAGATATCAGATCCTACACGGTACTTGAACATACCGTAAAAAAAATGACGGAACTTTTTGAGGCAAAGCCAGAATGGGTAGTGTGTGACAAGCACCCGCTTTACCAAACGAGCGAAATTGCCGAACAATTATCCAAAAATCTCAACGTACCGCTGATAAAACTTCAGCACCACTATGCGCATATACTTTCGTGTATGGCTGAAAATAAAATTAACAATCAAATTATCGGCATTGCGTTTGACGGCACCGGTTACGGAGATGACGGCAGCATTTGGGGCGGAGAATTTTTTGTTTGCGACAGAAAAAGCTACGAAAGGGTCGGCTCCATTATGCCGTTTATGCAGCCCGGAGGCGATCTGTCCTCGAAAGAAGGATTTAGGATCGCAGCATCCGTTTTAGATGAAGAAAGCTATCAAAAAAATACACATATATGTGATAAAAACACCTATGACGTGATAAAAAAAATGAACGGGGAAAAAATTAATTCGGTACTATCTACAAGCTTCGGAAGGCTTTTTGATGCCGTGAGTGCGATACTTGACATAAAAAAAAGCTCAACATACGAGGGAGATGCCGCAAATAATCTGATGTACTGTGCCCAGCTATACGATAAAACGGAATATGAGCCGTTTTATCCTCTCATACGCAAAGATGAGATCATCAGGCTTAATACTACGGAATTTATAAACAAACTTGCTCAAAAAAAGGCAGATCCCCCTGCCCTTGCCTATGAATTTCATGCCGTACTTGCCGATATGGTGGCAGAAGCATGTAAAGAAATAAGAAAACAATATGAATTAAATACCTGCGCCTTAAGCGGAGGAGTCTTCCAAAACAGGCTCTTTTTGACACTTTGCTGTGAAAGACTTGAAAATTTTGGTTTTGAGGTACTTACTCACAGCCTTGTACCTCCAAATGATGGAGGACTTTGCTTGGGTCAGGCTTATTACAACTTAAAGGAGGAGTGATAATATGTGCGTCGGATTATCTGCAAAGGTAGTAGACATTAAGGAAGATACTGCTATAATAGATGCAGACGGTGTTAAAAAGGAAATAAATGCCGCTTTGATAGATGAACTTGAAGTCGGCGACTATATCATGGTACACGCAGGTACCGCCATTGCGAAAATAGGGTCGGATATAAATGTATTGGACGAAATACTATGATTGAAAAAGCAAAAAATATAATACAGAATTATAACGGGAAACCCTTACGGATCATGGAGGTCTGCGGAACTCACACTCACGAAATATTCAGGCTCGGAATAAGAAGTTTGCTTCCCAGACAGGTTGACCTCATATCGGGACCCGGTTGCCCCGTGTGCGTTACTCCCGTTAATTACATCGACAAAGCAATATACCTTGCACAAAAAGGTTGCTGTATTTGTACTTTCGGAGACCTTGTAAGAGTTCCCGGTTCGGAAAGCTCTCTTGCTCAGGCAAGGGCACAAGGTGGCGACATCAAAACGGTATACTCGCCCGAAGATGCCATGTTATATGCAACACAACATCCCGAAAAAAAAGTTGTGTTTCTTGCGGTAGGTTTTGAAACCACAGTGCCTGCAGTATGTATTGCAGTTGATTCCGCCAAGAAAAACGGGATTGACAACTTTTCCGTACTGACCGCACATAAAACCATGCCCGCAGCATACGAAGCATTAAAGGGAAGTGCGGATGTATTCATATATCCCGGTCATGTCAACGCAATTACCGGAAATGCCGTATGCAAAGAACTCACAAAGCAAGGCGTGAGCGGTGTGGTTGCGGGCTTTACGGCAGAAGAACTCCTCATGGCTTTTGCGGTAATACTTACTCTGTATGAGAAAGACACCCCATTTTTTAAAAACTGCTATACTTCCGTTGTGAAAGACGAAGGAAATATAGCCGCACAAAAACTTATAAATAAAATTATGACTCCGTGCGACAGCACATGGAGAGGGCTCGGAGTTATAAAAGGTTCGGGACTTATGCTTAAGTCCGAATACTCAAACTATGATGCAATGATAAAATACGATGTTCCCGATATTAAAGGTTCACCCAATCCCGCATGTAAATGTGCCGATATACTTATGGGCAAATGCAAACCACCTCAATGCCCTCTTTTCGGTAAAGTTTGCACACCTCTTAAACCCGTTGGTGCCTGTATGGTATCGGGAGAAGGTGCGTGCAGCGCATACTATCAATATGGAGAAAACTTATGACGGATAAATTCATTACCCTTGCCCACGGAAGTGGTTCGGGTCAAACAAATACACTGATAAACGAAATCTTTAAAAAGCGTTTCGACAATCCCTACTTAACAAGCGATGATGCGGCTGTTCTTTCT
>CAMOYW010000017.1 GCA_946630405.1 uncultured Clostridia bacterium
TTGTAATCGAAGAATATGATGTGACCCGACTGTTCGCCGCCGAAGCAATCGCCGTTTTCAAGTATGTGTTCAAGCACGTAGCGGTCGCCGACCTTCGTTTTTTCGACCGTGATGCCGTTCTTTTCACCCATGATGAAAAGTCCGAGGTTACTCATGACGGTAGCTACGATGGTGTTGTTTTTAAGTTTGCCGCACTCTTTAAGGTAGAGGGCGCAAATAGCCATTATCTCATCGCCGTTTACAAGGTTACCGTCGCCGTCTACCGCAAGGCAGCGGTCTCCGTCACCGTCAAATGCGATACCGAGGTCCACATCGTTATTTTTAACAAATTCCGAAAGGGAACGCATGTGAGTGGAACCGCAGTCAAGGTTTATATTTGTGCCGTCGGGAGACTTGTGGAGCTTCAAAACCGTAGCTCCGAGCTTTTCAAGAGCAAGGGGAGCGGCTTTGTAAGTCGCACCGTTTGCACAGTCTATCGCTACCTTTATTCCGTCAAGTCTTACATCCGTAGAGCCTACGAGAAAATCCACATAATCTTTGGTAGCGTTTTCACATATCTCTCTGTTGCCTACGGTGTCGCCGTAGGGCCTGGGGATTTCGTTGAAGCGCTTTTCCATGTAGTCTTCTATTTCAAGCTCTATATCGTCTCTGAGCTTATAACCCTGAGAGTTGAAGAACTTGATGCCGTTGTCCTGCACGGGGTTGTGAGAAGCGCTTATAACTATGCCCGCATCAGCCTCGTACTTACGTACAAGGTAGGCAACAGCGGGTGTAGGTACTATACCGAGGCTTATTACGTGCGCTCCTACCGAGCATATACCTGCCGTAAGTGCCGCTTCAAGCATATCGCCCGATATTCTCGTATCCATGCCGACTATTATCCTTGCAGTGTGGTTTGTGTGCTTTGTAAGCACATAAGCGCCCGCTCTTCCGAGCCTGTAGGCTAGTTCGGGTGTAAGCTCAACATTTGCCACACCTCTGACACCGTCTGTTCCGAAATATTTACCCATTAAACTTATCCTCCGTTCAAAACGAACTGACGATCGCCCCATACGATGATTTGAAATTTGAGAAGGCGACCCTATTTCAAACAATTTCGTCTATTATATCACTTTTCAAAATTTATATCAACCATTAAATTTTTACGGACGATCGCAGCTTGACTTTATAAATTAATATTTTAAAGAAAAAGCGCTCATTTACTTGACAATATTAGTATTTTTACATTATAATAGAAAAACAAAAAATGCTCCGGGAGGATTTATTATGACCGATTATACCGCTCTTTCGTTAAGCGAGCTTAAAGCGTTGAAGGCGGAGCTTACAAAGGAGTACGAGAAATATAAACAAAAAGGGTTAAATCTTGATATGTCTCGCGGTAAGCCCAGCGGCTCGCAGCTTGACCTTTCAAACGATATATTGACGATGCCCATAGATAACTACATTACGGAACAGGGCATTGATTCAAGAAACTATGGTATACTTGACGGAATTTCGGAAATAAAGGGTTTATTTTCGCAGCTTCTGGATATACCTACCAAAAATATAATAGTCGGCGGAAATTCCAGCCTTAATCTTATATACGACAGCTTTGCAAGGCTTTACATTTTCGGAGCGAACGGTTCCACGCCCTGGGGCAAATTAAAGACAAAGATACTTTGTCCCGTACCCGGGTATGACAGACACTTTGCAATATGCGAGGAGTTTGGCTTTGAGATGATAAACATACCCATGACGGAGACGGGTCCAGATATGGATATGGTGGAGAAACTTGCCAAAGAAGATCCCGATGTAAAGGGCATTATATGTGTTCCCCTTTACTCAAATCCCGACGGTATATGTTACAGTGACGAGACCGTCGAAAGGCTTGCAAAACTCGAAACGGCTGCGGAGGATTTTAAGATCTTCTGGGACAATGCCTATGCCGTACACCACGTATACAAAGAAACGAAGCTTGCAAACATATTCGAGCTTTCGCAAAAATACGGCACTTCCGACAGGATAATATATTTCTTCTCGACTTCAAAGATAACCTTCCCGGGTTCGGGAGTTTCTATGATGGCATCGGGAGACAATTACATAGAAGAGATCAAAAAGCACTTCGGTGTGCAGACGATAGGTCACAACAAGCTGAATCAGCTCAGGACTTTCAACTTCTTTTTGAATGCAAAGGGAGTTATAGCACATATGAAGCAGCTTGGAGATATACTTAAATACAAATTTGACATTGTGCTAAACAAGCTTGACTCAGAGCTTACGGGCACGAATTTACTTACATGGACGAAGCCGAACGGCGGATATTTCGTGTCGGTATTTACGCTTGAAGGGTGCGCAAAGGAAACGGTGAGGCTTGCAAAGGAGTGCGGGCTTGTGCTTACAAAGGCGGGCGCGACCTATCCTTACGGAAACGATCCGCACGATTCAAACATAAGGATCGCGCCTTCTTACCCCACTACGGTGGAGCTTAACGAGGCTATGGATGTATTTTGCACTTGTCTTAAGCTTGCAAGTGTAAATAAACTGATTGGGGAAGAAACAAAATGAAATTAAACGAGAATTATCTTAACATAAAGGACAGCTATCTGTTTTCGGAAATTGCCAAAAGGGTAAACAAGTTTGCCGAAGAGAATCCGGATAAAGAAATAATCAGGCTCGGAATAGGAGATGTGACCTTGCCGCTGAGTAAAAGCGTGATAGAAGCTATGCACTCTGCCGTAGATGAGATGAGCAGGGCGGAGAGCTTTAAGGGTTATGGTCCCGAGCAGGGCTACGACTTTTTGAGAAATGCCATAAAGGATTATTATGCTTCTCACAATGTGGAGCTTGATGCCGATGAGATATTCGTATCAGACGGAGCTAAAAGCGACACGGGAAACTTTACGGATATGCTTTCTGTGGATAATATCGTTTTGATACCCGATCCCGTATATCCCGTATATGTGGATACCAACACCATGAACGGCAGAAAAATAATATATATGGATGCCAATGATGAAAACGGCTTTCTTCCGTTACCCGATGAAAAGGTGCATGCGGATGTCATATATTTATGCTCGCCCAACAATCCCACGGGAGCCGCTTACAACAAAGAGCAGCTTAAGGCGTGGGTAGACTATGCCAAGAAAAACAGCGCACTCATACTTTTTGACTCTGCTTACGAATGTTTTATAACGGATGAAACTTTGCCGAGAAGTATTTACGAGATAGAGGGCGCTAAAGAGTGTGCGGTTGAATTCTGCTCTCTTTCCAAAACGGCAGGCTTTACGGGAACGAGATGCGGTTATACCGTGGTACCCAAAAATATAAGTGCAAAAGCTTCAAACGGTACCGTTATGAACCTTCATAATATGTGGAACAGGCGACAGACCACCAAATTTAACGGTGTGCCTTATATAGTGCAAAAAGGTGCCGCAGCCGTATTTTCAAAAGAAGGTATGGCAGAGGCAAAGCAAATGATAGCAGTATACAGAGAAAATGCCAAAATTATTGCCGATACCATGGACGAGCTTGGCATAAAGTATTACGGCGGAGCGAACTCGCCTTATATATGGCTCAAATGCCCGAATGACATGTACAGCTGGGACTTTTTCGACCTGCTTCTTACCAAAATACAGGTTGTGGGTACTCCCGGTGCCGGTTTTGGCAAAAACGGAGATAAATTTTTCCGTCTTACATCCTTTAACAATAAGGAGAACACACAAAAGGCGATGGACAGATTAAAAGAGCTTTTGAAATGATAAATATAATAGCGGACAGCGGCTGTGACATATCGGAGGCACTTAAAGGGTATGCTTCGTTTTCAAGCATACCGCTCACACTTGAAATAAACGGTGCATCCTTTGTGGATGACAGCACGCTCAATATAGACAAATTCACCGAGCTTTTAAAAAATCATCATAGGGGAAGGCGCACTGCTGCGCCCTCCCCATTGCTTTATATGCAGGCTATAAAGAAAAATGTGCCTAATTTTATCATAACGCTTTCGTCACATCTCAGCGGTTCGTATTCTTCTGCCGTGACTGCGGCGAAAATGTTTGAAGAGGAAAACGGAGAAACCGATATATTCGTAGTGGACTCTGAATCGGCTTCTTCGGGAGAAACTCAGCTTGCCGAAAGACTTATGGAGGCAAACAGATTAAATGCCTCCTTTGAATGGGCAAAGAGAGATATTATAAAGCACAGAGATGAACTTAGCACGTATTTTATACTTTCCCATTATGAAAGTATGGTGGATAACGGCAGAATGAATCCTTATGTGGCAAAGCTTGCCTCAATGCTCAACATTGTGCCTATATGTGCGGGGGTGGACGGCAATGCCGTACCTATAAGCACCACAAGGGGCAATAAAAAGCTTTTTGCAAAGCTTGCGGACCTTATTAAAAAATCGGGCAAAGAGACCGAGGGCAAGCACCTTAAAATAACGCATGTATGCGCTAATGAGCTTGCGCAAAGAGCAAAAGATGAGCTTACAAAAAGCCTGGGCTTTGAAAGCTGTGAAATAATGAAAGCAACGGGGCTTTGCTCCGTTTACGCCGATATAAACGGAATAATACTTGCATTTTAGAAAGGGGCGATATTATGAAAAAGAAACTTGCTATTTCGGTACTTGCCTTTACGGCTATGTTGAGCACGGCAGCTTATGCCAAAACAATTAAGCTTCAAGTAGGTACTACCGACATTGTGGAGAACGGAACGATAACACAGATAGACTCCCCTCCCGTCATTAAAAACGAGCGTACACTTGTGCCGATCAGTGCTATCGTTAAGGCGCTTGAAGGAAGTGCGGATTGGGATGCGGATACAAAGACAGCTATACTTACAAGCAAGCACGGAGATGCGGTGAAGCTTACGATAGGCAGTAAAACGGCTTATTGCAACGATACCGCCTCGGAACTTGATACGGAACCCGTGATCATAAATGACAGAACGATGCTTCCCATACATTTTGTGGCGGAAAGCTTCGGTTATGTGACGGATTGGGAGCCTTCGTTAAAGCTCATAACCGTATCAAGCGGTGTAGATGTGGAGGGTACTCTCAATTCCGAAGAGGGTGAAAAGTATACGTGCTATGATAAGGACGGCAATTCCTATACGGAAATAAACGCGGTAAGTGAAGAGTTCGGTACTCGCATCTACGTAAAAAGCAAGGATGGCAAGGAACTTGGTAAATATGTTCTTGCCGATGAAATGCAGGAGATATATAAAGATGCGGACGGTAAAGAAGCTATCTTTTCCGTTTCGGAGGATAGCGGTATTCATTTTATAATCGACGGCAAGGAAGAAAAGCTTGTATTTAATGGCAGCTTTGAATATGAGGATGAAAAGGGTAATATCTACGATAATTCCGAATTAAACCTGCTTGTTATAAAAGACAAAATCGGAAAAAAGATCGCGGAATATACTTATACACAGGAAATGCGCTATCTTTACGTAGATGAGAACGGCAATGCGGCATATAAGGTGAACATGAAAGATGGTACATATATAGACGGATTTATGTTCCCCGACGGCAAGTTTGCCGCTTACGTAAATGATTACCATGAAAAATACAAGGGCAGTGACGGGAAAAATTACAATGTAAAGTATGATTATCTCATACTGACGGATGAGTCTCAAAACATAACGGATGAATGGAAGGCTCTGCCGGAAGGAAGCGATATGATATACGTAGGCAAAGACGGCACGGAATATATCGTAACGGGTGACTTTGCCGAAAGCTATCTGCTCAAATCGACGAATAAGCAGATAAAGCTGACTTGTGACCCCGAAGAGGAACATAACAAGGTGCTTTTTGCGGGAGAAAGCTACGGCACCGAAGATGCCGTATATTACAGCGGAGATGACGGAAATACCTATGTGGGTAAGGACAATATATTCACGGTATACGACCCTTTGGGAAATGTCATCGACACCATACCTCTTACCCGTCAGGATGAGAGATATAAAACAAAAGACGGAAAAACAGTTGTTTTCTCTTCTATGTTTGAAGATGATAAATGCTATATAACAACAGACTCCGAAAAGATAGATTTGGAGCTTGTTGAGAACTAAAGGTATGAAAAGATTTGTAATGCTGTGTACGGCGCTGTCCCTTTTGTTTACGGTAAACACAGCGGCGTATAGGCAAAGGGTAGGGGATATAGACAACAACAGAGCGGTCAATGAAAAAGATGCCGCATTGCTTCTTCGCTCGGTGCTTTCGGAAGAGAAGATAGCGCCCCTTTATACATTTGATGTGTACGATGTGGACGGGAACGGGGAAAAGGACACGCAAGATGCCGTTGCCATATTGAATAATTCCTTTACGGAGCGCAAACATCAAGTCGTGCCCGTAGACAGTGTGCGTGCCGCAAAGATGGATTCCTTTATCGAGTATATATTCACTCTTGAGGACGGAGATCCTTCAAACGGAAGTGCTTGGAACACCGAGGGAACTTCTGCGTTTAAATGGTCGTATATCAACGGATGTATTGCAAGTGCGTTTATACGGCTGTATGAAGCGACGGGAAACGAAAAATACAAAAGCTATGCCGATAATTATATGTACGGCTTTATCAACGAGGACGGAAGTTTCAAGTCGGGTGTGACCAACGGTAAAAATGTGGTCAATCCCGCAAAATTTGCCCTTGACGATATCAACAGCGGAAAGTCTATGCTTGAATTTATCGCATACAAGAGCGAACATTCCGAGGCATATAAAGCATTTTTGACCGATGTACTGCACAATACCGTTATAGACGGATATAATGCTTTGCGTACTTCCGAGGGGAATTATTTCCATAAGGCGACTTATCCCTGTCAGGTGTGGCTTGACGGCACCTATATGGTCATGCCTTTTCTCATGCAGTATGAGTATGACATCAATAAAGGTGAAGGAGCCGATATGGTGAGCGACGATGTGACAAAGCAATTTAGGACCGTATACGAAAAGCTTCGGGATAAGGATACGGGACTATATTACCATGGCTATTGCTCATACAACGACCCCAAAAGTAAAGACTATAACGAAAACAAGAAATATAATTGGGCAAGTTACAATACCAAAAATCCCGGGTGTTCCCAGTGTGTATGGCTGAGAGGTCAGGCGTGGTATGCCATGGCACTTATAGATACCATAGAGCTTATGGAGGAGGGCGAGAACAAAGCGACACTTATTGAAATATATAAGGAGCTTATGGACAGCATTCTTAATTATCAAAACGAAAACGGTATGTGGCGACAGGTGATAGACGGTGAAGCGGCTTCCGAAAACTATTTTGAGACCAGCGGAACGGCGGGTATTGCCTATGCTTTGATGAAGGGCTATAATCTCAACCTATTGAGCGAAAAGTACTATAATGCCGGTTTAAAAGCTTTTAATTCGGTTGTGGACAATAAGCTTTCATCGTCCGTCAAAAACGGGAAAACCGTTTACACACTTAAAGATATATGCCAGATGGCGGGACTTGACGATAAAGGCAGAGACGGCTCCTATACCTACTATACAAGCCGTACCGTGAATATAAGTAACGATGCCAAGGGTATAGCACCCCTGCTTCTTGCATACAGCGAAGTGCTAAAGCACGATCAATAGTTTTATTTGCATTTCTCATTACAATGTGATATAATCACACAGTCAGTCGGGCAGGCGATCGCGCCCTTTGGGTGAGGAAAGTCCGAGCTCCGCAGAGCAGGATGCCGGGTAACGCCCGGTGGAGGCGACTCCAAGGCAAGTGCAACAGAAATAAACCGCCGTTTACGGTAAGGGTGGAAAGGCAGCGTAAGAGACTACCGCACCTACGGTAACGCAGGTGGCTATGTAAACCCCATCCGGAGCAAGTTCGATATAAAGTGTTGAGGCTGCTCGCCAAGCTTTAGGTACAGAACGCATGAGAATGTCGGCAACGACATTACCAGATAGATGATCGCTTAATACAGAACTCGGCTTACAGCCCGGCTGATGATAATTGAATATAGGGTATTTTTAAATTAAAAAGTATTAGTCTTCGAATAGGAGTCTGATACTTTTTTGATTTTTATTGAATAAAAACAATGAAAATTAAAAATTGTATAGGAAGACAGGAATATAAATTAATACTAAAACTCCATAGTAATCTTTATATTTTTATCTATCAAAAACGGTGGAACGACACACAGGTCGTTCCCTACAAATTACATAATAATATTCTAAATGTAAAGATTTCTACGATGAATTAGTATTAGTTTTACTAAAACAAAGGTAACTTTTGAATGTGTAATTCCCCGAGATGATGCCCCAAGCATATATAATATGTCACTTGCTGTCAATGGTCGATTATAATTTTTTCAATATGTCTATAATTTCTGACGTAATTCTTTGTCGTCAATTTGATTTGGAGCGGGTTTTCTACTGTTGCTTGTGTTACCGACACAAAAACACCCTTTCGGGTGGGGATGAAAAAAGGATGCGAAGAAATCTCTTGCATCCTTTTTCCTTAAAGATTTTTTATTACCTTTTTGTTTAGATTTAAGAAGAATATCATAGACAGTGATACGGATGCTATTTCGGCTATTGCGAAAGAGAACCATACATTGTTTACGTTTCCCGTGAGGGAAAGAAGGTAGGCGGCGGGCAAAAGGAAAACGATCTGTCTTGTGAGAGATACAAACATACTGAGCATACTTTTGCCGAGTGCCTGAAATACGGACAGGCATATTATGCTGACTCCCGCAAAAAGGAAGTGAATGCTTATCGTTCTGAGTGCGGGTACGCCTATTGCAAGCATTTCCTCGGATGCTTTGAACATCATAAGCATGGGTGTGGGGAAAAGCTGCATAATGATAAAGCCCGCTATCATCATACCTACGGCATAAACCATGCTGAGCTTTACGGTTTTTATTAAGCGCTCGCTGTTTCTTGCACCGTAGCTGTACGCAACTATGGGGACCATGCCGTTGTTTAAGCCGAATACGGGCATAAATACGAAGCTTTGAAGCTTGAAGTATACACCGAATACGGCAGCTGCCGTGGAGGTAAAGCCCATAAGTATCTTATTCATACCGTATACCATCACAGAGCCTACCGAAGCCATTATGATAGAGGGTATGCTTATGGAAAGGATATTGCCTATGGTCTTTCCGTGAGGCTTGAAGCCTTTAAATTCAAAGTCTATTTCGTGGTTTTTCTTAAGATTTATGATTACTGCAAGAACACCTGCGATACATTGACCTATGACCGTTGCGATAGCGGCACCTGCAATCCCCATTTTGGGCACGCCCGCATACCCGAAAATGAATATGGGGTCGAGTATTATGTTGATTATGGCACCTGTGCTTTGGGTTATCATGGTGTACAGCGTTTTTCCGGTGGACTGGAGAAGCTTCTCAAATGTCATTTGTGTGAAAAAGCCGAATGAACATATACATACGATGCGAAGGTAGGTCACGCCGCCGTTGGCTATTTCGGCTTCTTTGGTTTGAGAGTGCATAAAGGGCTTTGCGGCAAACAAACCGAGTGCCACAAATATTAAGAACATAATTACGGCTATGAATATACCGTTCATTGCCGCTTTTTTTACGCCTTCGTTATCCTTTGCTCCGAGGCACCTTGAAAGCACGGCATTCATACCTACACCGAGACCCGTTCCCATACTTATCATAAATGTTTGCATGGGAAAGGCGAGGGATACGCTTGTAAGGGCGTGCTCGTTTATCTGTGCCACAAATATACTGTCTACAATGTTGTAAAGGGACTGCACTATCATGGATATTATCATGGGCAAAGCCATGGTGATGAGCAGTTTATTTATGGGCATAGTGCCCATTTTATTTTCTTTTATGGTTTCGGACATCATTACCTCCCGTTTAATAAGGGAGCCGTGAGATCCACAGCTCCCTTTTATACTAAGGAAGCACTGATTAATTCGCTTGAAGTAGATTTGAGATAATGTCACCGCAGACAAGGAAAAGACCCGAGGACATAGCCATAAGCTATGTTGAGGGGCTTTGACGCAGTATGCGGTGACATTAGCCAAATATACGAAAGATTAATTAAATCAGTGTTTCCCTA
>CAMOYW010000018.1 GCA_946630405.1 uncultured Clostridia bacterium
TATAAAGAGGATGGGACGTTTTTTATACAGTATATGGCACCCGAAGAAGATCTTGAATTTGATGAGATAGGTGCAAGGCTTGCCGTGGATAAGGCGCAAAAGGAAAATGAGGAGCTTTTTAAGTCCCTTTCCCTTTGGTATAAGACCTTTATAATAGCCGGTGTGAGCAAATGAAGATAGGAAACATTGAAATACCGAATAATGTGTTTCTTGCACCTATGGCAGGTGTCACCGATAAGCCCTACCGTATGATATGCAAGGAATACGGGGCAGGGCTTACCGTAAGCGAAATGGTGAGCGCAAAAGGTATGGCACACAGGAATGCCAATACAAAGGCGCTTTTGGATACCGATAAGGCGGAAAGACCCGTTGCGGTGCAAATGTTCGGCTCGGAGCCCGATATAATGGCGAAAATGGCTCTCGAACTTAACTCATATGAAGATATAGATATAGTAGATATCAATATGGGTTGCCCTGTGCCAAAGGTGGTGAAAAACGGAGAGGGTTCTGCTCTTATGCTCCGCCCCGAACTTGTGGCGGATATAGTGGCGGCCGTAAGTGAGGTAAGTGATAAGCCTGTTACCGTAAAGATAAGAAAGGGCTTTGACGATGAGCATATCAATGCGCCCGAAATTGCCGCGATAGCCGAAAAAAACGGTGCGGCGGCAATAGCCGTACACGGAAGAACGAGGGAGCAGTATTATTCGGGAAAGGCGGATTGGGAAATAATAAAACGTGTGAAGCAAGCTGTTTCCATACCCGTTATAGGTAACGGAGATGTAACGGATGCTGTCACTGCAAAGCAGATGTTGGACACTACGGGCTGTGATGCGGTGATGATAGGAAGAGCGGCACAGGGTGATCCCTTTATATTCAGGGAAGTGGTGCATTATCTTTCAACGGGAGAGCAATTACCTCCTCCCACGCTCGGTGAGCGTATATCGGTAATGAAGAAGCATATTATGCTTGAAGCCGAGATTAAGGGTGAAAGAGTGGCTGTGCGTGAGATGCGAAAGCATATAGGCTGGTATACAAAGGGAATTAGGCACGGAGCAAAGCTTCGTGTGCAAATAAATCAAACTGAGAGCATTCGGGAAATGCTTGATTTGATAGAGAGTATCATATAATACGAAAGGGAGGGAAAATTATGAAAAAACTTTTTGCAACATTTCTGGCAACTGTAATGTGTACTGCAAGTGTGTTTGCTTCACCTTTTGTGGAGGTATGCACAACTCCTGCTGAAGATGAATCCGAGGTGCTTTACAAGGACGGAACGACAAAGCGTACCACTCCGCCCGTTACTCTTTTATACATCAACGGAGATGCGGTGTATAATGCAGACCCCGTTATCAAAAACGGCACTACTCTTGTCCCTTTGAGATATATTGCGGAGCTGTACAGCTGTGATGTGGACTGGGATGCGGAAAAACGCTCTGTGGAGATAGAAAAAGGAGAACTTGAAATAGAGTGTAGTATTGGCGCAAACACTATATTTGTAAATGATATGCCCGTAAACATTTCAAACTCTGCGGAGATCATCGACCAAAGGACGTATGTACCCATTCGTGCCATTTCCGATGCATTCGGGGCTGAGGTGTACTATGTGCAGGCTATCGCTCCGAATACGAATGTTGTTGCGATAGAAACAGAGAACGTATTTACGAGGGTAACAAAGGAAGATGCCGTTACCATAGCCGAAAAGCGCTATTTTGAGGATTTCCTGCCTACAATGGCGGATTATTTAAAAGAAAACTTCGGTATCACCCATGTTGACAAATCGTCGCTTGAAAAGGGCGAAGTAGGCTCGGGTATATACCGTGCCGAAGTTAAGGCGGACATGGGCAGATACTGGTATGTGACACTTTTTGAGGATGGCTCTTGCGGTGCCCTTATAGACAAAAACACGGGGAAAGCATACGCCGTGCATCGTTTCTCCCTTGTGGACTTTTCCGTAGCGGAGGAGGGAGATTACAGCGGTTGGTGCTGGAATTTCCAATAATGAGATATGTTTAGAGCAGATTATCATGTGCATACGGAATACTCCTTTGACAGTGAGGCACCCATAAATGCGGTTATCGAGCGTGCCATAGCTCTGGGACTAAAGGAGATAGCCGTTACGGATCATGTGGATTTCGATCCGAGGTACTATATCACGGATTACAATAAATACATTCCCATAATTGAGGCTCTAAAGGAAAAGTATTCCGATAAGATCAATATACTTACGGCGGTGGAGCTTGGGCTTGAAAGCCGCATGAGCGATAAGCTGAATAAGTTTATGGCGGATTTTCCTTTTGACTTTGTTATAGGTTCGTCTCACGGTGTCGGTATGCTGGATGTTTATTACGACAGGACACGCCTTTTTGAAGGCAGAAGCAAAAAAGAAGCATACGGCATTTATTTTGAAGAGCTTTACAAAAATATACTTACATGCTTCGGATTTAACGTGTACGGGCATATAGATTACATATCCCGTTACGGTATGTATGATGACAATTCTGTCAAATACTCCGAGTTCGGAGACTATATTGACGAATGCCTTAAAGCGCTTATAGACAGAGGCTTGGGGATTGAGATAAATACTTCCGGGTTTAGGTATGGGATAGAGGCGACATATCCCTCCGTTGATATTCTGAAAAGATACAAAGAACTCGGAGGCGAAATACTTACCTGCGGTTCCGACAGCCACAGGGTCGAGGATGTGGGCGACCATATAGACTATGCTTATCACCTCGCATCAGAGTCGGGATTTAGATATATTACAGTTTTCAGACAGAGAAAGCCCGAATTTATCGGCATAGATTGATATGAACAAAAGATATGTTTCTTCGGTGTTGGTGGTAATATTTTGCATATTGTTTGCAATACAGCCCTTTGCTTTGCCTTCAAGACATGCAAGAGGGCCGCTTACCGTGCGTGTGGGTTATATAGATTATAAAGGCTTCATTGAACCTGACGATAAGGGTCAGTTTCGCGGCTATGCGGTGGAGTACCTTAATGAGGTGTCGAAGTACACAAACTGGAGGTATGAGTATGTGTACAATGATTGGTCTACGCTGCTTAAAATGCTTGAAAATAAAGAAATAGACCTTATCTGTTCGGCACAAAAGACCCCCGAAAGAGAAGAAAAATATGAGTTTTCAAAATTTCCCATAGGCAATACGGAGTGTATCATTTACTCGGCTGCGGATGACGACAGGTTTTATTACAACGATTATGAGGCGTATGACGGCGCAAAGGTCGCCATGCTTAAAGACAACGCCGTAAACAATTTTTTCTTTGAAAAGGTTAAGGAGGCAAATGTCGAAGTAACTCCCGTATATTGCAGTTCGGACTCGGAGACGATAGCGAAAATAGACAACGGAGAGGCAGACCTTGCCATAAGCGAGCTTTTGTCCTTCCATGCCGACCATAAGATAGTGGGCAGCTTCGGAATGGATCCTTATTACTTTATAAGCTATAAGGGCAGCAGATATATGTCGGATCTTAATCTTGCTTTGGAGGAAATAAAAAAAGATCCTTATTTTGAAGCCACGCTTTACTCACGCTACTACGGGACAAGTGCCATAGCTTCACAGCCGCTTTTTACAAGGGTAGAAAAGGAGTTCGTTAAGAACAATCCCAAACTTACGGTTGCGCTTCCCACCGATGAAATGCCGCTGGCATATTATGATAACGCAAAAAAACAGTTTGACGGTATAGCCGTAATTATGCTTGAAAGGATCGGTGAAGTCAGCGGACAGAGTGTTGAATTTCTGCCGAAAGACAGAAGTGCCGAGGCGGATTTTGAGCTTTGCACCGTCTATTATGAGACGGATGCGCCCTCGCTTTCCGATAGGTATTCGAAGCCTATTTTCAAGGACGGCGTGAGCATGCTGTGCCTCGGAGGTAAAAAGCCCTCTTTGGGAAGCGGAAACACTTTGAAAATTGCCTTCACTTCAAATTCGACCGATGAAATATCAAGTCTCAGGCTTGGCGGAGCGGTCATCGACCCGATAACCGTCGAAAGCTTTACAAAAAGTACGGAGGCTCTTGACAAGCGTAAAGCGGATTGCATACTGAAAGGCCGCTTTATAGCAAGTGATTTTATTCAAAGGCGATTTGACAATAAATATACAGCCGTTCCTCTTGAAAACGTGTCGGTAATGTATTGTCTTCGTTCAAACAGAAATACCGTGGGCATATCCGCTATCAACAAGGTGGTTGATACCTTTGATCCCAATGAACAGCTTGACAGAGCAAGCACCTTTGTAACGGAGCATACTTATAAATTGACCTTAAAGGATTATTATAAGATATATGAGCCGTGGATAAAGCTCGGTATCGCAGCCTTCCTTATAATAATTTTGCTTACCGTTATGATCTTTGTGAGCAAGCACAGATCCCTTAAAGAGATCGCAAGGCAAAACGAAAGCATAGCCAAAGCCAATGAGGAGATACTTCAGGCAAATAACGTTAAAAGCGAATTCTTGACGAGGATGAGCCACGATATACGCACGCCGATGAGTGCCGTACTTACATCCTGCACCCTTGCGGAACAAGAGATCGAGGACAAGGATGCCGTGAGGGGCTATATTGCAAATATCAAGACGGCGGGAGAGTATCTGCTCGGTCTTGTAAACGATATACTCGATATGTCGGCACTTGAACGTTCCAAATTGAAGCTTACAAGAAAGTACTGCGTTCCCGAGGAGCTTACTTCGCCCATTGTAAATTTGTGGGGTACTCTTTGCAAGACAAAGGGTATAGAACTATCGGTAACACATTCTTTAGACGGTTATGAACTTGAAATAGACAAAAGGCGATTTGAACAGATATGCTACAATATTATTTCCAATTCCGTCAAATTTACTCCCGAAGGCGGCAAAATAACCGTTGCTCTTGACAAAGGAGAGGAAACGGAAGATAAGGTCAAGCTCGTTTTGACCGTTTCGGACACGGGAAAGGGTATAAGTGAGGAATTTGCCAAACGTATGTTTGAGCCTTTTGAAAGAGAGGAAAGTGCGGGACATATCGAGGGAAGCGGCTTGGGACTCAGCATAGTAAGAGACCTTGTAAGGCTTAACGGAGGAACCGTATCGGCTTCAAGTAAGCAAGGTGAGGGCACGGTCATAACCGCCGTACTTCCCCTTAAATACAAAAAAGTGAAGAGCCAAAAAAGTCGGGAGGATGCAGACGATATCAGGCTTGACGGCATATCCGTGCTGCTGGTTGAGGATCATCCCATAAATATCGCACTTACCGAAAAGATACTTGTAAGGGCGGGCGCAAAGGTGAAAACGGCAAGAAACGGCTTGCTTGCGTTGGAGATTTTTAAAAATGCAAAGGAACATACCTTTGATGTGGTGCTTTCCGATATGCGTATGCCCGAACTTGACGGTGTTGAGCTTGCCGAAAGGATCAAAGAAAGCGGCAGAGCCGACGGAGGGATCCCCGTTATAATACTTACGGCAGAAACCGCTCAAAGGGAGTTTTCAAGGGAGATACATATTTTCTCCGTACTGAGAAAGCCCGTTGAGCCTACTGCTATATGTGCGGAGATACTTCGTGCGGTTTCCGACGATAAAAAGGATAATTAAATTGAGTACTGTAAAATTCAAAACAAATACAAATATTACTGCCATACCGAATGTTTTTATAGATGAATATATGGCAAAACCCAATACTGCCGTTTTTTCGCTGATCTACATATACGGCTACCGATGTGCCGCCGAAGGTGTGGAGGTAAGCACAGAAGATCTGGCAAAAGTGTTCGGCATACTTGAAAGTGATGTGCTGAAAGCGTGGAACTATTGGGACAGTCAGGGTGTGATACAGCTTGAACGCAGTAACAATGAGCTTAGCGTTGTGTTTTTGCCTCTTACGGGGCACGAAAGTGAATATTGCTCCACGGAGAAAAAGGCGCATGAAAATATAGAGAAAGCTTCCGATAAGCAAAATGAAGTTTTTGGGAAAAAGCAGACTCCCGTTTCCGAGATAAGAGCAAATTATAATCCCTCTGAAATAGAGGAGGTAAGAAATCGGGACGAATCCGTTACAGAGCTTTTTGACCTTGCGCAGAGTATGATGGGTAAGGTGCTTACTCAAATGGATACGCAGGCACTTGTGGAAATGCACGACTATCTGGGACTTCCGAACGAGCTTATAGCCATACTTTTGACTTATGCGGGCGAAAAGAAGAAAAAAATGCGGTATGTTCTTGCCGTTGCCAACGACTGGCATAGCAAGGGAGTGACCACGGTGGAGGCGGCGGAGATCTATCTTTCCTCCCTGACAGATGCGCCCAAAGTTATGAAATTTTTCGGCATAACCGCAAGAGAGGCATCCGAGGATGAAAGAGGTCTTATATATACATGGCTTGCAAAATATAAAATGAGCAAGGAACTTATAAAGCTTGCATGTGAAAAGACGCTTGCCGCAACGGGAAAGCCGAGCTTTGCCTATGCCGATGCCATACTGAAAAACTGGCATGAAAACAATGTAACCACGCCGGAGGAAGCGAAGGCTCAAAGCGGTCGGGGAAAAGGTAAAACATCGGGCAAGGAGCAAAAGCCGAAGAATAATTCCTTTAACAGCTTTTCTTCCCAAAGAGATTATGACGAGGCGGAGCTTGAAAGGGTGCTTAAAGACAGGGGGCGCATGAGATAATGAATACCGAAATATATGAAGAGATCATGCGCAGATACGATCGTATAAGGACGATAAACGAGCAGAAAAGGGTCGACGGTATACAAAAGGCGTATGAAAAATGCCCCGAGCTTAAAAAAGCGGATGACGAAAAAAGAGAGCTTGGCACTTCTTTTTTGAAAAAGCTTGTGGAAAAACCGAGTGCAAGAGAGGAACTTAAAAAGGAGTTTTCGGATAAAAGCGGAGCTTTGGATAAAAAGCGTTTTGAGCTTATGAAGCTTTGCGGTATTCCCGAAAACTACGATTCCCCAGTGTATTTCTGCTCTGTATGTAAAGATACGGGATTTAAGGATAACGAACGTTGCGAATGTTTTGACAAGATTTTGTCGGATGTGTATTACAACGCTTCAAATATCCAAAAGGTTATTCAAAAGGAGAATTTTTCGACCTTTCGTTATGAGATATTTTCCGATACGGAAGTCGACGGTATATCCCCGAGGGAGAAGATAAGGCAGATAGTGGGCGGCTGCATAGCGGCAATAGAGGCAATAGCCGAAAAACCCATGAATTTGTTTTTTTACGGCGGTACGGGCGTAGGCAAGACGTTTATGTGCAACTGTATAGCAAAGGAGCTTTTGGACAGGCAGATAAATGTGGTGTATACTATGGCGTATGAACTTACCGAGGACCTGGTTAATGCGCATTTTAATGCCGATGATACCGATGCGGCGGATAAAAAAAGACTGTGCTATGGCTGTGATGTACTGATCATAGACGATTTGGGCACGGAGACGGGAAACAGTGTTTCAAATACGGAGCTTTTCGGACTTATCAATTCAAGACTTATAAACGAAAAATCCACGATCATATCCACAAATCTGCTTTTAAGCGACCTTAAAAACAGATATACGGAAAGAATTTCGTCAAGAATTCTGGGGAAATATGATTTGAATAAATTTATAGGCGATGATTTGAGAGTGTACGGCTCTGTGAGATAGGAGAGAAGATGAAAGCGTTTATAACGGGTGTATGCGGTCAGCTCGGACATGACTGTGTAAATGAACTGAACAAAAGAGGTATTGAGGTCACGGGCAGTGATATACAGCCAAAGTATTCGGGAGTTGAAGACGGCTCTTTTGTGACGAAGGCAAAATATATCTCTCTTGATATAACGGATGAAGAGGCTGTGCTTAACACAATAAAGTCGGAAAAGCCCGATGTGGTCATTCATTGTGCCGCATGGACAAATGTGGACGGTGCCGAGGATGAGGAGAATCGCCAAAAGGTTTTTGCCATCAATTCGGGCGGTACGGAAAACATTGCAAAAGCGGTCAAAGCTGTGGATGCCAAAATGATATATATAAGTACCGACTATATTTTCGGCGGAGACGGTACCGAACCATGGAAGCCCGATCAAGAGGATTATGCTCCTCTTAATGTGTACGGTCAAAGCAAGCTTGAAGGAGAGCTTGCCGTAAAAAGAGAACTTGATAAATACTTTATAGTAAGGATAGCGTGGGTTTTCGGCACGAACGGAAAAAACTTTATAAAAACCATGCTGAATGTCGGCAGGAATCACGACAGCGTAAGAGTGGTAAATGACCAGATAGGCACACCCACATATACTCTCGATCTGGCTGTTTTGCTTGCGGATATGGCACAAAGCGACAAATACGGCTGTTATCATGCCACAAATGAGGGTGGATATATAAGCTGGTATGACTTTACGAAGGAAATTTATTCACAGGCGGGTTATACCACGGAAGTGATACCCGTTACGACCGAAGAATACGGCATATCCAAAGCCAAAAGACCCTTTAATTCAAGGCTTGACAAAAGCAAGCTTACGGAAAACGGATTTGATCCTCTTCCCGACTGGAAAGATGCTGTGGCAAGGTATCTTTTTGAACTTTCTAAGTGAAGGCGATAAAGCGTAAAGTTACAATTGATTTTTGACCTTTAATGTGATATAATACTATGCCTGTGAAACAATATTAAAGGCGGTTTATTTTAAAATGAACAACGAACAGAACGAAAGAGAAATTGAAATAGATTTATTGTCGCTTGTTAGAGCTTTGCTTGCAAGGTGGAAATTCATACTGCTTACGGCGGTGCTTTTTGCGGCGGCGGCTTTTATATACAGCAAGGTGCTTGTAACTCCGAGATATACGGCAAGCGTGAGTATGTACATCAACAACAACAAAACTCAGCTTTCCGATAACCTCGATTACAACGACATCAACGCATCTACCATGCTGATACCTACATATATGGAGCTTTTCAAGTCCGATGCGGTGCTTCAGCCCGTTGCGGATAAGCTCGGTAACGATTACGAGGCGGAGGATCTTGCATCCATGCTTTCCCTTTCGACCTCGTCGGACACACAGCTTGTGTATCTCAACGTTACCTCGGTAGACAGCGAGCAGGCGTACATCATAGCAAATGCCATAGCGGATAATGCGCCCCAAATGATAACCAATATCATGAGCGGCGGCTCCATAAAGATAATCGACTATGCAAAGCAGCCCGAACATTCTTCATATCCGAATGTACCTAAGAATACACTTGTCGGACTTATGCTCGGACTTATATTGAGTATGGGTGCGGTGGTTCTTATGGAACTTCTCGATACAAGGATAAAGGGAGCAAGTGATATATCTGCCATGTATGAAGATATCCCCATATTGGGTACGGTGCCTGCCATTAAGGTTCAAGCGTAAGGCGGTGTGATATGTTCGGCATTAAAAAGAAAAATAACGGATTGGATAAGCAACAGACAAGGGAAATGAACAGGAAAAGACTGTTGAATGAAAACTCTTCCTTTGATGTGGTCGAATCCTATAAAGAAATAAGAACAAACATAATTTTTTCGCTTCCCA
>CAMOYW010000019.1 GCA_946630405.1 uncultured Clostridia bacterium
TATTCAGCGATTCCTTTTTGATCGTAAATAAACTTTTATCCGCTTCTCTTAAGAAATTACCGCTTAAATCGTATATACTGAATTTAACATCTGTGGGTTTAAACAGATCCGAACCTTGTACTGCCATATCGATAGTCAAGGTATCATCATAACAGGTTATAATGGTAGCGCCATCACTTATCTCATGTTTTGTTTCGGCAGCCGCCCCGTTAGAGACAAGCTTTTTCTCATTGGCGTATGTTGCCTTAACGCTGTTAAGGACAGTCTCAAATCTCGACATTGCAGGCACAACAAAATCGTTGCTTCCCGATATCTGTGCCTCAGTAGCATATTCGATTCCATCCACAGTGTAATATGCACTTACAGCACCCCAGGGTACGGGAGCAATAAGAGGCACGGAAAAATTACCGTTTGAATCTGTCATCGCCGAATTTTCGGCTATGCTTACAAATGTACTGTCAATAGGTGAAAGTGTCTTTATATCACTCTCTCTTCTTGTTTTGGAAAGCTGCATAAGAGATGCTTTCCTTCTCATCAATCTACCCTTAACGGTTATATTTTGATTGAGAACAGCAGGCATAAACGCATAGTAATATCTTGTGTTATCTCTTTCGAGATTGACATTTATTCTATTGCCTATTATCTGCCTGTAATTATTACTTCTTCCCGAGTTATCGTAATTTCTGGGAGTTTTGGGTTCATCACCTTCATCAAACGCCTTACCGTTATTATTGGTATCGCCTGTCATATCCGCCCAGGATGTATAGAACCCTTCGGGAGAAAATGCACGGAAATTATAAGTATTTCCCAAAGCAACATCGAGCAGTGTAAGCTTGCCGTCCGCATCCGTCTTATTCTTTAGGTCAGACAGATCCTGATCACTGTCCTCACCCAAAACAGCACTATCGCCGCCCATTTTTTCCATCATTTCATCGGAATCCACTACCGCGCCCTCAAGACTTCCAAGCTTGGATTTCATATCATCTTTAAGCTGAGGTGAATATCCGATATAAAGGGTTTGAGCTCCCGTCACCGCATAAATATATGTATTATTCTTTACAACTTCGACCTGTGCCTTTGTAAAGTCGGTTATTTCAACCGTTTCTTTTTGTCTGTCGGGCAATGAGCTCCAAATCTGATCACCAACATTATAATTTGTCTTTTTATAATAATCGCCGGGTGCCGCATATTTAATACCCTTAGGTGTCTGATTTGCTTCGGGTGTATATTGTACCCTGACAACACTAAACTTGGGTATAGAATAATAGATATAGTTACCTTTTACGTTTCTTGTTGCTCCGTCATAATCTTTATTGGTATTTGCAAACTTCGTAAACGAAGGGAAAACTATATTTGTCAAAACGGGCTTGTAAACAGGCTTTACATATATAGTGCTTCGGCCTTCATCATTAACTCTCTCGTCATAGTTAAGACTAATTACGCCGTTGCTGTAAAGTTCCCCGAGGAAACTTTGTCCAACATTAACTTTAAGATTACCGTTGGAATCTGCTGTTTTGGTAACAACTCGATTTTGATCTTTATTATAGAAATATACTTTATCGAGAACATAACCATACTTGGTTACATCATCGGTAGCTGTAAATTCAACTACCGAACCGCTGCTACCATAAAATCCCGCAACATTATTACCGCTTACATCCTTTTATATTAAGGCCGTTAAGAGTAACCGTTTTGCTCGTTGTACCGTCATAATATGTATTTACAACATCACCTGTAGTAAAATCATAAAGTTTTCTCTGTATGTTTTGATTTGCATCGATCTTTTCAAAGGTATACCTCGTCCAATAATTGTCGAGATTTTCAAATTTTACTTCCGTTCTTTCATGATTTGAATGGTTTGTAACACCGAGTTTAAGATACAGATTACGGTTTTTGTTTGTAAGCCAAAGTGAGGCACGCTCATAATCCGCCTGCAAACGTCCTGCACTGTTGACGTTACCTGCCCAAGTCTGGTCGGAATCCGTTTCAAATACGCCGTAACCTCCTCTGTCGGCACGCCTGTAACAATCGACTTTATAGCTGCTTACACCTACGGTGTCCAATGTCTTTCTCGTGTAGTTAAACGAATAACTGTCTTCACCGTATTCATCGACCACAAGAGCACCGTTTTCAAGCTTTGCACCGGCATGACCTTTATGCCATGTACCGCCGTCTGCTTTACCGTCCCAATCCCAATTGGAACCGTTATAGTTTAAGTCATGTCCATAAACTGCCGATACAGAGTTACCAAGGTAAACTCCGTCCGCATAAGATTCAAGCGAACTGTCGGTATCGGCAGAATATGACGACAGGGTCTCGTCCTTCAAATCTTCCCCGATATCCACAGTAACGAGGCTTTTACCGATATTTACATCATCATAAGCGCTAAGCTTTACACCAAACTTTGTTTGTCTGTCAAACTTATTGGCTTTTACGGTAACCGTTTTTTCGGTCTCGCCGGGTACAAATGCAACTGTTTTGTACTCTATTTCATCGTAATAACCTCTGCAGTTGTCAATATCAACGGTAGAAACATAAACCGATGTAAAATACTGCAAGCCTCCGCTTCTTTTTACCTTGATCTCGGCGGTGGGTTTATCCTTCGTAAGAGTAACGGAACCACCCACAAGCGATACTTGTGCTTCTTCTCTTTCCTCGTCGTCTATAATGGAAACATACGTTGTAGCGTTAGCCTTTAACTCAACGTTTTCACCGTCTGCGCCCAAAATAGCCAACATAAACATTTTATCGCTTTCGGCAATATCATTATCTATGATTTTAATTGTTATCTCTTTTTCACTCTCACCAGCACCAAAATGAAGTATACTTTCTGCACCTTCCGCACTTTCAAAATACTTCGTCATTTCATTTACGGAATTTTGGATATCATCGGGAGTAAGAGACTCTTCCTTTTCTTTATCCTTAGGCAGATCAAGGTATTGTGCCTGAGCAGACAAAAGAGGTGAATCTCCCTTTTCCCTTGCATCTGATTTTTCGGTCGTTGCTCCTGTATCATCAGAAACGATTTGTTCAGAACCTTCACCTATTCCATATGAATTCAAAGCGGCACTTGTTACAACCGAATCATCCGGCATAACATATAGCCCCGAACCCGATACACTCTCATCATAAACAAATTCGCTCGGATCGGGCTTGATTCCGCTGACCTTTTCAAGCACATTTCCCTCTTCATCAAGGATTTCATAATCCTCGGAATATGTTGAAAGAAAGTCAGCCGCTTTAAATGCAACCTCGGCAGGTTCTGCCGCACTTCCGTAACGTTTAACTTTTACCTTTAATTCACCTTCATTTTCCTTAACATCGTAATTACCATATTCAAAATCAAAGTACGATGTAGAGGACGCTTCTTCTGCATGTATAAATGTCACCGAAGACACAAGCATAACAGCCGACAGCGCTGAGCTTATCGTCCTTTTTAACTTGCTTTTCATCTTTTCAGCTCCTTTCCTTTAAGCATACTTTAAAATCAAAAATCAAATTTTTGCTTTTAAAGCTCGTTTTATCGAACATCCTTCCCCCATAAAACGATTTAAAACAAAAAACGGTAGAGTACGGTCTGCTTTGCCTACCGAATCAAACCGAATTCTGCAATAATTTTATCGTGAACGACAATAATAATCAGTCGTTCACTATATGATAAAGCTCATAAATAATCAGACTCAAACAAGTTTAAGCCTGATTATTTAATAAGCTTACTATAGGTTAAATAACTTCCAATTAAAACCATAACATTTATTGTCACTTTCCCGTCACCTATTCTTTAAGTCCTCTCACCAAAACGCTAAGGCATCGACATCAAGTCCTCTCGTCATATTGGCAAAAAAACTGACAACAAAACATATTTCAACAAAGTATTTTTATAATACCTATTTAGCGATTATTGATTTTTCTTTTTGTATCATCGGATATATCCGTCGTTCCCTGATAACAACATGTTTAATTAAGCCTTAAATATTAATTACAAAACAAAAAAGGGCACAGTCACGCCTTGAACACCTTTCGGCTATCCTAACGGTCATAACTGTCACCCCACTTTATGTTATGCAACAAATAATTTTGTGTATATAATAACACATTTGTTAACATAATTCAAGTATAAAAGCAATTATTTACAAATTATCAAGTTTTTAGTCACAAAAATTATAAATATTTCACATACTCATTTAAAGACTTGCAGCTTTCATGATTTGCTGTGGGTTTTGAATCTTCTGCTATATAACCTACGGGTAAAAGCAGAACAGACTTTTCATTATCGGGTAAATCAAACAGTTCCTCAACCTTTGAATTCGGGAAATAATTCACCCAACATGTGCCAAGTCCCTGTTCGGTAGCTTCAAGCATCATATGAGTAGCAACTATACTTACATCCTCAACTCCGGAATGAATACCCTTTTCACTCTCAAAAGGATTCGTCCATTCCGTTTGCTTATCATATGCAAGAAGTATTACGGTAGACGCTCCGAAAACACAGGGAGTAAGTTCCGAAAGCTTCTTAAGTGCTTCTTCACTTTGTATCACATACACCCTCTGAGGCTGTATATTTTTCGCAGTGGGAGCAATATTACCCGCTTCAAGTATCTTATCAAGCTTTTCCTTTTCAACTTTTTGATCAGTAAATTTCCTTACGGAATATCTGCTTTTTGCAAGTTCCAAAAATGTCATAAAATACCTCCTTTTAAAACAGGGAGGTTTAATATATTAAACCTCCCCAAATATTATTAATTAGCTCTGTATATCACAACCGAAAGAGGCGCAAGTCTTAAACCGATACTATCCTCTCTGTTGTTCCAAGGTATCTTCGTGGAGTCCACGGTGATATTGTTTACAACACCGCTTCCGCCGAAGCTTGTGGCATCGGAATTGAATATCTCGGTCCATTTGCCCTCAAAAGGTACTCCTACCCTAAAATCTTCGTAGGTATTTGGTGTAAAATTACACAATACAACAAGAGTATCCTCTTTACGCTCTCCTCGTCTTATATAGGAATAGATACTTCTGTCCTTGTCATCGGCATCGATCCATTCAAACCCAAAAGCATCAAAATCCTTGCTCCATAGAGCATTATTTTCAAGGTACAGCTTGTTAAGTGCTTTAACATAATCAAGGGTCTGCTGATGATGATCATATTCAAGCAAGAACCAGTCCAACGGACGTTTTTCATTCCACTCTATAAACTGACCAAACTCTCCGCCCATGAACAAAAGCTTTTTACCCGGGTGAGTCATTGCATAGCCGTAAGATACACGAAGGTTGGCAAACTTCTGCCAGAGATCTCCTGGCATTTTATCAAGCATACTCTTCTTGCCGTGAACGACCTCGTCATGACTTAACACAAGTATAAACTTCTCGCTGTACGCATAGGTAGATGCAAAAGTCATATTATAATGATGATATTTTCTGTAAATAGGCTCTTTTTCAACATATTCAAGAAAATCATTCATCCAGCCCATGTTCCACTTAAGTGTAAAGCCTAAGCCATCCCACTCGGGCTTTTCCGTAACTTTGGGCCACGAAGTACTTTCTTCCGCTATCATATGAACGGTAGGGTTACGATACAGCATTACTGAATTAAGATGCTTTAAAAACTCAACCGCTTCAAGATTTTCTCTTCCGCCATATTGATTGGGTACCCATTGCCCGTCGCTTTTCGCATAGTCAAGATAAAGCATAGAAGCGACCGCATCTACTCTTAAACCGTCAATATGATATTTTTCCACCCAATAAAGTGCATTGGCAATGAGGAAGTTCTTAACTTCGTTTCTGCCATAATTGAATATAAGAGTTCCCCACTCGGGATGTTCTCCCTGCATAGGGTTGTCGTGTTCATAAAGAGCAGAGCCATCAAATCTTGCAAGTCCGTGTGCATCCTTGGGGAAATGGGCAGGAACCCAATCAAGGAATACACCTATCCCCGCTTGATGACACGCATCTATAAACGCCATAAATTCTTCGGGATTACCGTAACGCGATGTGGGTGCATAATAACCCGTAATTTGGTAGCCCCATGAACCGTCAAAGGGATGTTCTTCAATGGGCATAAGCTCAATATGAGTATATCCCATTTCTTTAACATAAGGTATAAGCTCTTTTGTAAGCTCGGGATAGCTTAAAAAGCGATTATCTTCACTTTCTACCCTCTTCCATGAGCCCAAATGCACCTCATAAATATTCATGGGTTTGTTGAACTTATCCTCATTTGAAAGGCGTTCAAACCATTCTCCGTCCTTCCACTCATATTTATCTATATCAAACACAAGGGAAGTCTGGCTGGGACGAAGTTCATCAAATTTAGCATAAGGATCGGACTTTTGGATAAGATCCCCGTTATTGGTCTTTATCTCATACTTATACCCGTCGTTATTTTGAAGACCGGGAATAAAAAGCTCCCATACGCCGGAGGTACCAAGAAGACGCATCATATGCCTTCTTCCGTCCCAACTGTTAAAGTTACCGATAACACTAACTCTTGAAGCATTGGGTGCCCATACTCCGAAAAGAACACCGTCAACTCCGTCTATTTGAGTAACATTTGCTCCCAACTTATTATAAATCTCGTAATGAGTTCCTTGATTAAAAAGATAAATGTCCTCTTCCGTAATTCCCGGGGCAAAAGAATAAGGGTCGTATTGAGTCACAATATCCCCGTTACCATAATCGGTCTCAAGCTTATAACGGAACCACTTACTTCTTTCTATAACACATTCAAAAAAACCGTGTCCGTGTATCTTTTCCATAGGATAGCGACGAGATGAATTGGCATCATCAATAACAGTGACGGAACTTGCATTGGGATTGAACACCCTGACGATAAGGCAATCCTTCCCCTTTTGCTTAATTTCGTGCATACCGAGTATCACATGCGGGTCGCCGCTATGAGCATTAACGATAAGTTGCAGCTCGGTAATATTAGTGACCATAAAAACACTTCCCTTCTATATTTTAATATTCAATCAGTCGATCATCAGTCAAGCTTAGTGATCCAGTGCATATCATCGGCTATCTTGCCCCACTGTATACCTGTAATGGTATCATAAAGTCTTTGTGTAAGCTCACCGATCTTTCCGTCATTGATCTTACAAACTTCATCCTCATAACGAAGCTCACCAACGGGAGAAATAACGGCAGCAGTACCGGTGCCGAATACTTCCTCAAGCTTTCCGTCCTTATAAGCCTTGATAAGGTCGTTTATAGCAAGTCTGTCCTGAGATACCTTATATCCCCACTTTTCAAGAAGTTCTATGCAGCTCATTCTTGTAACACCGGGGAGAACAGTACCAACACAAGGGGCAGTATAAATAGTGCCATCTATCTTAAAGAAGCAGTTCATGGAACCGACCTCTTCCACATATTTTCTTTCAACACCGTCAAGCCAAAGCACCTGCTCGTACCCAAGGTCGTGAGCCTTTACCTGACCTGCAAGAGAACCTGCATAGTTTCCGCCGCACTTTGTAAAGCCCGTACCACCGGGAGTAGCACGTACATATTCATCTTCAACATAAATCTTAACGGGATCGAGGCCGCTTTCATAATATGCACCAACGGGTGAACAAATTATTATAAATTTATGGGATACAGAAGTACGTACACCGAGATGAGGTTCATCTGCAATAACGAAAGGACGAATATAAAGTGAAGTTCCTTCTTCAGAAGGTACCCAAGCCTCTTCTGTCTTAACTATTTCTTTAACAGCCTGTACAAAATCTTCTACCTCAAGATAAGGAAGACACATTCTCTTATTTGTATTTATCATTCTTGCGGCATTTTTTTCGGGACGGAAAAGCTGAACACTGCCGTCAGCAGTTCTGTATGCCTTTAATCCTTCAAAAGACTCCATTGCATAGTGAAGCACCATAGCCGCAGGGTCAATGGAAAGAGGTGCATAGGGAACTATACGGGCATCATGCCAGCCTTTACCCTCTGTCCAATCAATTATAAGCATATGGTCGGTGTAAATATTGCCGAAGCCAAGCTTTGCACCCTTTGCGGGCTTTTCCTTAGGTGTGGTTGTCAGTTGCTTTTTAATTTCAAGCATTAAAAAAACCTCTTTTCATTTGAAATATTATTATTCCTATTATACAACTTTATACAAAAAAACACAATACAAATTTCACATATTTCACAAAAAAGGATATTATTAATAAGCAGGTGTAATTAAGGAACACAATAAAAAAACCGACCTTAAATAACAATACTTAAGATCGGCATTTATATTATTCCTGAATGTAGGGAAGAAGAGCGAGATGTCTTGCTCTCTTTATAGCTGTTGTGATAACTCTCTGATGCTTAGCACAGTTACCTGTAACTCTTCTGGGAAGGATCTTTCCTCTCTCGGAGATATATCTTCTGAGCTTAGCAACATCCTTGTAATCTGCATTTGTTACTTTATCAACGCAGAATGCACAAACACGCTTTTTTCTTCTGCCTGCAACACGCTTCTTATTGATCATAGCGAAACCTCCTTATAAAATCAGAACGGTAAATCATCATCGTTCGCACCGTTATCTACGGTGTAGAAACCATCATTGGAACCCGCGGGACTTTGTGAAGGCGACTGAACGGGAGCAGCTCCCGATGCAGATCTTTCGGACTTAGACTCAACAAAATCGAAGTCATCAACAATGATGTCCGTATTTATCCTCCTGTTGCCCTGATTGTCTGTCCACTCGTTGTTTTGAAGTCTTCCGCTTACGCATATTTTATTGCCTTTACGGAAATATTGACTGATAGTCTCTCCCCTTTTACCAAACATGGTACAGTTAAAGAAATCAGCCGTCGGATCATTTGCATTTGCATTCCTTCTGTAAGGTCTGTCAACAGCAATTCCAAAACGGCAAACCGCAAGCGGTTCATCCGACTGAGTGTAGCGAACCTCGGGATCTCTTGTTAATCGGCCTAAAAGAATAACCTTATTCATAATAAAACCTCTTATTCTTCTTCAGCGACGATAAGATAACGAAGTACATTTTCCTTAATACGCATACGGCTCTCTATCTCTGCAGGAGCTGAAGTTTCAGCACTGAAAGAGATAAAGTTGTAAATACCTTCGTTTACCTTCTGGATCTCGTAAGCAAGTCTTTTCTTGCCCCAATCATCTATCTTTTCAACGGTACCGCCAAAACGCTCGATAAGTGCATTTACGCTTTCCTTCTCGGCAGTTAAAGCTTCCTCATCAAGATTGGGATTGTAAACTACTGCTAATTCGTATTTCTTCATCTTTACACCTCCTTTTGGACTTTGGCCCTTACCTCTTGTAAGAGCAAGGATCGTATGGCTTAACCACTTAAAACCACACGAATGCTATAATACCACATTCCAAGCAATAAGTCAATCATTATTTTTGGAAAACACATATTTAAGGAAGCACTGATTAATTCACTTGAAGCAGATTTGAGATAATGTCATTGCAGAC
>CAMOYW010000020.1 GCA_946630405.1 uncultured Clostridia bacterium
GGATAACCTTCGCAGATACGGAGCCAAGACAAATTCTTACGATATTATTTCCTTTAATGCAAAGCAGGACGGAACGATAAGCGTAAAGGTTACGGTGTCTGTAAGTTCAACCGATCAGCTTATACTTAAGATCAACGATACTTATGCACCCAATCTTGCATCTGCTACTCAGGGCAATGTTACAACATTAAGCACAGCAGTAAATGAGGGTGATAAGGTTACATTATATACACCCACTTGTTCAAACCTTTACTATACAGACATAGATGTAAGCTATTCGGATGCTGCATTTACAATAGGAGATGTTATAGTAAACGGTGATGAGGCTATGATTTACGGTGTTGTCGATGATTCTGTCCTTGATGAGATAGAAGAGATAGGCTTTGCATATTCCACAAGTCCCGTATCGGGATTTGATGAAGATGAGATCGCTGACAGAAGTTCAAATGTATATACGGGGATTGAGTATAACGGAAACAATTACAACGTTGAAGGTAAGAAGGTTTTCGGTACAAAACTTACGGATATGTCGGATACTTCCGAGATATATGTATATGCTTTCTGTAAGACAAGCGACGGCACGGTTTACAGTGCTTATACCAAGGTTAAATGAGAGGTGATAGCTATATGAAAAAATTATACTTAAAGCCTGTCATAGATATAGTTACATTTGATTCACAAACGGATACAAATGTTACAACATTGTCGGGTATCCAGATAAAGTTTAACGGCTTTTCGTCAAAGGATATCAAAACAATGCATTCCATTCCTTTTTAAAATATGATATTCTCATTAATCATATTTCCTTTTTAACACGAGAGAAATCTCAAAATTTGCAAACGCAGAAGGGCGCAGATCAAAAGATCTGTGCTCTTTTGCGTTATATAAGGGAAAATTTACTATATTTTTTGTTAAATAAGTAAATTTTTGTTGCATTTTTTCTATATAAATTGTATAATAAAATAAATAGTTTACAGATAAACGATGAATGGTTTTATACCTTTTGCGATTGGAGGAAATTTATGCTCGCCTCGGAGAAAAAAATCGTATTAGTTGTTGATGATAATTTTATAAACAGACAAATGCTGTGTAAGATATTGGCTGACGAGTATTTTACGATCCAAGCGGGAAACGGGCGTGAAGCGCTCAGTATACTTCATGAATTCGGAGAAAGAGTTTCGGCAGTGCTTTTGGATGTTGTTATGCCTGTAATGGGCGGTTACGAATTTCTTGAAGCAAGAAAGAACGATCCTCTAATTTCAGGCATCCCCGTTATAGTTACGACACAGGCAGAAAGTGACGAAACAGAAATAAAGGCGCTTACAAAAGGTGCGACGGACTTCTTGTCAAAACCTTATAATCCAATGATCATCAGGCAAAGACTTGCAAATATGATCGCCTTTAAGGAAACTTCATCCTTTGTAAACAGTGTGGAGCATGATTCTCTTACGGGAGCATACAGTAAAGAGGCTTTTTACGCAAGAACGAAGGAATACATCACTCAGCATCCCGATAAACAGCTTGATATGGTCGTTTCCGATCTTATTGATTTTAAGATCGTAAATGATATGTTCGGTGAGGGAACGGGAGATGATCTGCTCGTACACTGGAGAAAAGTACTTGATCAAACTATCGGGAAAAACGGTATCATAGGTAGAATTTCGGGCGATGTTTTTGCCGTTCTTATGCCTCGTGTCAAAAATTACTCCATGGATTTTTTTGATGAGTGCATAGAGCAACTCAATGATTTTGAGGTGCAAGTGTCCCTTAATGTCTGCTTTGGTATTTATCAGATAGACGATATAGATCTTGCACCAAGCGTAATGTGCGATCGTGCCATTCTTGCCATAAAAAGTATAAAAGATAAAACGAGAGAAGTTTATGCATTTTATGATGAAAGGCTTAAAGAAGAGCTTTGGCATACTCAGCAACT
The DNA here is from genome assembly GCA_946630405.1 of uncultured Clostridia bacterium. Taxonomy (GTDB): domain Bacteria; phylum Bacillota; class Clostridia; order Lachnospirales; family CAG-274; genus UBA3680. The sequence goes on from CAMOYW010000020.1 coordinate 1,934, forward strand.
TATTACGGATATGCACGATGCTTTGTCAGGAGGGCAGTTTAAGGTATACCTTCAGGCAAAGTGCGATCTGGATACAGAGTGCATCATAGGTGCCGAGGCTTTGATACGTTGGATACATCCCGAAAAGGGATTTATGTCTCCAGCTGAATTTATACCCATATTTGAAAAAAACGGTTTTATCACAAATGTAGATATGTATGTTTGCGATACCGTGTGTGCGCTTTTAAGAAAGTGGATAGACGAGGGCACGCCTCTCATACCTATATCCATAAACATCTCAAGAACAGATATTTACAATCCAAATCTTAAAGATGATATACTTGAGTGCGTGAAAAAATATGATGTGCCCGTTAAATATCTCCACCTTGAAATTACGGAAACAGCATATACCGAGAATCCCAAGCAACTGATAGATACCGTGGTTTCATTGCGAAATGAGGGCTTCCATATTGAAATGGATGATTTCGGTTCGGGCTATTCTTCTCTTAACATGTTAAGTGAGGTGCCCGTTGATACCCTTAAGCTTGATATGGGATTTTTAAAGCATCAGACCGATAACGGACATGACGGAAATATTCTTAACTTTGTTATAAATCTTGCGAAATGGCTTGATCTTTCCGTTGTTGCCGAGGGTATAGAGTTTAAAGAGCAGCTTAATTTCCTTCGCTCTCTCGGCTGTGCCTACGGGCAGGGGTATTATTTTTCAAAGCCCATTCCAATAGAGGAATTTAACGAGCTTCGCAGAAATAACGAAAATAACGAAAAGAAAACGGCTTTCAGTTTAAAGCAATATTCCAATATTAAAATGAGCGAAATATGGAATGCTACTTCCGATTTCAGCAGAGTGTTTAACGAATACGTGGGCTCACTTGCCATAATGCAGTACGAAAAGGATGTAGTTACCGTACTTCGTGCAAATGATTCCTTTAAGAAGCTGTTCAGTGAAGGAATCAGAAACAGACTCAGTGTTATCAATATCATGGATTATGTATCGCCGGGTGATAAGCTGTTCTTGAATGAGCATATACTTAACTGTACCGAGAATAACGCAACCTTTGATTTTCCGCTGCATTGCAGTTATGAAGGTGAGGAAGACGGCAAGTACAGCAGGGTTTTACGCATAAGAGGTAAAGCAATAGGCTCGGATGATGAGAAAATAATTCTCATGATAGATATGGAAGATATAACCGTATCTTCAAATAACGAAAAGGAACTTATTGCCGAAAATGTGATGCTTGAATTTGCATTAAGCGGTAAGGAAGTGCATTATATAAACTATGATACTGAGAAGGATGTATGCACGTTTGACAATAATGTTGCAGAGTTTCTTTCGTTACCAAATTCCAGTATTCCGCATTTTTCCGAAGATTTTAATGATATACTTCGCTTAAATGATGAAGACAAAGCTCGGTGTGAAGAACTTGTAAAAGACGCAAGAGAGGGGAAGACGGTTCCGCCCATGTCTTTTAATATAGATGTGGGAGGGCAAAGTGTTTCGGTTGAAGTTGGTGCATATTCCTTTAAGGATAATGCTCGTAATATAATAAGAACCGTATTTGTCGCAAAAAAGTCGGAATGATAGGGGGAGTTCTGCTATGGACACAACGATAATGATAGAAAGGCTTAAGGAATTTGACGGGATCGATTATGCTGTTGTTGTGGAACGATTTTGCGGAGATGAGGAATTATTGGCTACCTGTATTGAACAGTTTACGGAAGATACGGGTTTTGGAGAGCTTGAAAATGCTCTTGAAAATAAAGATATGAGTGCGGCATTTGAAGCGGCGCATACATTAAAAGGTGTGAGTACAAATCTCGGACTTACAAAGCTTTACTGTGCTCTTTGCGCTCTTGTTGAGGAACTTCGAGGCGGAAAAGGGGAAAATGCCGATAAACTTTTTTTGTCGGTTAAGGATAAACTTAACGAATTGAAAAGTATTGTGTTTCAATGAACCGATAAAGTAAATATTTGTTGTTTGTCGACCTTTGTTATTATGAAATTATTATAAAATTCTTCGCTAAAAATAAATATATTTGTTGATTTTATAATAAAAATTTGCTATAATATCTACAAAGAGATAATGGGCTTCAGTTAGCCTGAAAATATGAAGGGTTCATTTAAAATCATTTTAGATGTGCCCATAAACGGAGGGGTGTTTCAATGAGAAAAAAAGAAATGATGGCAATGCTCCTTGCGGGCGGTCAGGGTAGCAGACTTGGTATACTTACCATGGACAAGGCTAAGCCTGCGGTTGCATTTGGAGGAAAGTACAGAATAATCGACTTTCCCATGAGTAACTGCGTAAATTCCGGAGTTGATACGGTCGGTGTTCTTACTCAGTATCAACCGCTTACGCTTAATAAGCATATCGGTATCGGTATGCCGTGGGATATGGATACAAAGTACGGTGGTGTCAGCGTGCTTCCTCCCAGACAGACCGAGGGAGAAAAGGGCTCGTGGTATTCGGGTACCGCAAATGCCATCTATCAGAATATCGATTATATAGATGCTCAAGATCCCGAGTATGTACTTATACTTTCGGGTGATCATATATATAAAATGGATTATGCGGCTATGCTTGCGTTCCATAAGAAAAATAATTGTGACGTTACCATTGCCGTTCTTGAGGTCACTCTTGAAGAGGCAAGCAGATTCGGTATAATGAATGCCGATGAAAACGACAAGATATATGAATTTGAGGAAAAGCCTGCCGAGCCTAAAAGCAATTTAGCATCTATGGGTATATATATCTTTACGTGGAAAGAGCTTCGCAAGGCACTTATTGCGGATAATGCGCTTCATGCAGACAGTGACTTCGGAAAGCATATAATTCCTGCTATGTTGGATCAGGGCAAGACATTGTATGCTTACCGTTTTAAGGATTATTGGAAAGATGTCGGTACAATAGAAAGCTACTGGGCAGCTAATATGGAGCTCATACGTACTCTTCCCGAATTTAATCTTTATGAGGATTTTTGGAAGATATACACAAACAGCGATAATCAGCCGCCTCAGTACACAGGTCCCGATGCAAGTGTACGCACATGTATCATTTCCGAGGGCGCTCAGATATACGGTACACTTGAACACAGCGTTATTAGTAAAAACGTTGTGATAGAAGAGGGTACATATATCAAGGATTCTATTATAATGGAAGGCTGCGTTATAAAGAAGGGTTCGGTACTCGACCGCTGTATAGTGGATCAAAATACCGTTATAGGCGAAAATGTCAGGATCGGAGAGGGCGATAATATACCGAACGATCGTAAGCCTAAGATATATAATACAGGTATTTCTGTTATAGGAAGCAATACGGTGGTTCCCGATAATATCAGCATAGGAAAGAACTGCGTGGTTTACGGCAAGACTAAGCCCGAAGATTATGCGGATAATCAGCTTGCGAGCGGTCAGTCTGTAATAATTGAGGAGGCGAGTTTATGAAAGCGATAGGTATTATTTTAGCAGGTGGTAATAGCGAAAGGCTTAAAAATCTGTGTAAGGTAAGGGCGATTGCGGCTATGCCTATGGCAGGTTCGTACAGAGCGATAGACTTTGCACTCAGTAATATGTCCAATTCTGGTATTACCAAAGTGGCTGTAATCACACAGTATAATTCCCGCTCACTTCAGGATCATTTATCTTCCGCAAAATGGTGGGATCTTGACAGAAAAGAAGGCGGTTTGTATATATTTACCCCTTTCCTTACAAGCTCCAATAATTTTTGGTTCAGAGGTGTAGCAGATTCTATTTATCAGAACATTAGTTTCCTCAAAAGAAGTCATGAGCAGTATGTTGTAATAGTATCGGGTGATGCTATCTACAAGATGGACTATAATAAGATTATAGATTATCATATTCAAAAGGGAGCGGATGTGACCATTGTTTCTCAAAATTGTGAGGGTACAAGCCGTGATGTACATGATTACGGTGTAATGACCTGTGATGAGAATATGAAGATCACGAGCTTTGAGGAAAAGCCTATTGAGGCAAAGAGCAGCAACATAAGCTTGGGTATTTATGTTATCAAGCGCTCTCTCCTTATTAAGCTCCTTGAAAACGCCATTCCGAAGGGATATTATGACTTTGTCAAGGATATTATCCGCCGAAATATGGGTAAGATCACCATGTATGGTTATATGTTCGACGAGTATTGGAACACGCTTAACAGTGTAGAGGCATATATGCAGACCAATATGGACTTTCTTAAGCCCGAAGTTCGCCGTATGCTTGTGACTGAGCCGTTTATCGACTCAAAGCCCAGCGACGATCCTCCCGCAAAATATAATTCGGGAGCGACTGTCAAGAACGCGCTTATAGGAACGGGAACTATAATCGACGGAACGGTTACAAATTCTGTGCTTTTCCGCAAGGTGTTTGTTGGAGAAGGCTCATCGGTCAATAATTCCATTATTATGAAGAGTTCATATATCGGAAAGGGTTGCCGCATCGAAAATGCCATTATTGATAAAGAAGTGGTGGTAGGAGACGGTAAAGAAGTGATAGGTGAACCCGATAATCCTATTGTTATCGAAAAGGGCGTAGTGCTTTGATGATTTAAAGCTTTATTAATATTTATAAAGTAAAATGGGTGTGGACGATTTCCACACCCGTTTTATATAGGGAAACACTGTATATGGTTATTGGTTATTACTTGAAAGAGCTTTTGAAAAAGTCTTCGATTTTGGCAAACGGTATTTTAGTGGTGCCATCGTAAAGGTCTACATGGTTTGCGTTTGCAACTATATACATCTCTTTGGGTTCGGTGGCAGTTTCGTATGCCTTTTCGCTAAATGCTTTGGAATGTGCGTTTTCACCCGCAATAAACAGGAGAGGTATATCAAGCTCGCTTAAGTGGGTGTTTGAAGGGAAGGTCATCATATCTCCCGCAGAGGCGGAATTAATGTTTCCGAGTGCGTTTTGATGCCATCCTCTTTTCATACCGTAGAAGGAAAAGAATTCGGCGGTTATTTCGTCAAGTCCTTCGGGAATTGCATCTACGGGAGCATCGGGGTAGGATTTATTGTATTCATAGTTTCCGCTTTCAAACGAAGCCCAGCGGGAATGACTGCTCTGTTCTATCTGCTGTTTACGTGCATCGCCGCTTGTGCTGTTCATAAGGTCCGTTATATCATACATTACGGAAGTAGCAACGGCTTTTATTCTTGAATCCATAGCTGCCGCGGAAAGAGCAAATCCTCCGCTTCCGCAAATACCTATGACACCTATTTTGTTTTTGTCAACAAAGTTTTGAACTCCGAGATAGTCAACGGCTGCACTGAAATCTTCTGCATACATTGCGGTCGAGGCGGTCATTCTGGGCTGTCCTCCGCTGTAACCGTGATATGCGGGGTCAATTGCCAACACAACAAAACCTCTTTGTGCAAGTTCATTTGCATACACTCCGGGGCCCTGTTCTTTTACTCCGCCAAAAGGAGGTCCAACTATAATTGCGGGATACTGTTTTCTTGCATCCATATTTTTTGCGGTATAAAGATCGGCGGCTATTTCAATGCCGAAACGATTGTTATAATAAACATGTTTTCTGTTTACTTTGTTTGACAATTCAAATATGTAGTGTTCTTCGGAAGGGGAAACCCTTATAGCCGAATTAGGATTTGTTGCAGACATAGATACCTCCGTTTTAGAGTTTGACGGCGGTGTTTGTGTGAATGATGTTGTTGCTATACTCGAAACGAGTATTCCCGTTAACAGAATAAGATTAAGTTTTTTCATATATGGTACTCCTTTCTTTTGCTTTTATTAGCGTAATTATATACCATATCATGAAAAATAACAAATATCTATATTGAATACCCGAACATAACTAAAAAGAATGACAAATTATTTTTACTTTGAAGCAACGGGGAAATCAAAGTATATATCGGGGTAGGGTTCATCCTTAAGAGTAAAATGCCACCATTCGCAGTCTATGGGCATAAAGCCGTTGCGAAGCATAGCGTTTCTGAGAAGCATACGGTTATCGTATTGCTGCTGCGTTATTCCTTTAAAATCGGGGTGAGATTCTTCACCGAACCAATCAAAAGGACTTCCCATATCTACATCTTTTCCGGTTTGCATATTAAATAATGTCAAATCTACGGTGCTACCTCTGCTGTGACTTGATTTTCCCGCTATATATCCTTTTTTAAAAAGCTCCTGCTTTTCAAGATTGGGGTAAAAAATAGGTTTCATACGAATATCAAGATCTTCAATTCCCCACATCACAAAGTGTTTTACCGCATTAACCGGACGATAGGCATCGTATATTTTTAGGCGGTAGCCTTGTACTATCATTTCATTACTAACGGTTTTTAATGCTCGAGCTGCTTTTTTGGTCAATAAAGCACAGGGTTCTTCGTAGCCGTCTATTCTGCTGCCGATAAAGTTATAAGTGGAATAATAGCGAATCTCCTGAATTATATCGGGTATGTATTCGCCAAGTAATACAAAATCGGAGTTGTCGTTTATGATCATTTCCGTATAATCAAGAGCTTTCATATGTACCTCCACATACTTAATGACAAATGGCAAGGGTCGTTGTTACCCTTGCCGTTTGTTAAAATGAACTGTTTTTATTTTTCGTTTGTTTCTACTTTTTTGATGTCTTCAGATTGATCTTGTGTTAAATCAAGGGATGTAAACTTATCACCTTCGGGAAGGTGCATATTAAAGCTGTCGGTATAGTCCCAGCTGAGCTTTGCGGTATTTATATCTACGTCAAGCATATGACCTCCGCTCTGTTTATCTTCCGATACGAAGTGGAAATGCCAACCAACCGCATTAAGGTCATTCATGTATTCGGGGCAATAAAGTCCTACGATAGTCCCGTTTGTGTTTTCAAAATTGAATTCACGCTGATCTGTTGAAAGTGCTTCTGCAAGTGTCTTATAAGGCTCTTCCTGTTTAAGCTCACTTCTTGCAAATACTTTGTTAAATGAACCGTCTATTCTAACCATATAGAAGCGATTCTTTCCAAACTCGTTTACCTTATCGTCCAGATATGCTTTAAGGTCGTTTATGTTTGCTATGCCGCTTATATCTTCACTTTCATCGCTGTCAAAGAATGTAACGTTTGAAAATGGTATGGTCTCGGTATCGGGAGCAATTTCAACGCTTCCGTCGCTTTTAGCTCTGTATACTTCACCATCAAGCATTATAAGCTCACCGTTTACGCCTTCAAAGGTACCTATACCTGTATCTCCGTTTTCTTTAAGATCCTTTACCGTAATACTGCCGTAGTAGTCGCCAAGAGTAAGACCTTGAAGTAGAGATA
>CAMOYW010000021.1 GCA_946630405.1 uncultured Clostridia bacterium
CTTATGTCCACCCTCAAAAAGACAAACAAAACTCTCGGCGAAGCAAGAAAGATCATGGAGATCCTTCCTCAGGTACTCGTAAACGCAAGGGTAGACAACAAGAGAAAGAACGAATATCTTTCAAACGAGACCATTAAATCGGAAATTGCAAAACTTGAAGAGAAGTTTGCGGGCGAAGGCCGTGTACTTGTGCGTCCAAGCGGCACCGAGCCTATCGTGCGTGTAATGATAGAAGGCAGAGACCAGGCGCTTATGCAGGAAGAAGCCGAAAGACTTGCAAGACTTATAGAAGGTCTTTTGAATTAAGGAGATAAATTATGTGTGGTATAGTAGGATATATCGGCGATAAGAATTCCGTTCCGGTACTTATCAGCGGACTTTCAAGCCTTGAATACAGAGGTTACGATTCCGCAGGTGTTGCCGTACTCAACGACGGAACGATCAATATAAGAAAAACAAAGGGAAAGGTCGAAAACCTCAGCGCACTTTTACTGGAGCATCCCGTATCGGGCAAGCTCGGTATAGGTCATACACGCTGGGCTACCCACGGTGCGCCTTCCGATACGAATGCGCATCCCCATTTCAGCAACGACGAAAAAATTGCGGTCGTACATAACGGCATCATCGAAAACTATCAGGAGCTTAAAGACGAGCTTGAAGCGGAAGGTTTTAAATTCAGTTCGGAGACCGACACCGAAACCGTGGCTCACCTTGTAGACTTCTACTACAAAGAAAACAACGATCTTCTTGAGGCGGTCAGAAAGACTCTTGAAAGAATAGAAGGTTCATACGCTCTCGGTGTTATCTGCACCGATTACCCCGATACCCTTGTTGCCGCAAGGAAGGAATCGCCCCTTATTGTGGGACTCGGCGAAGGCGAAAACTTCATAGCTTCCGATATACCCGCAATACTCAACTACACAAACAAAGCCTATATCCTTGACGACAGAGAACTTGCTCTTGTAAAAAAAGACGAGATCAAGCTCTATGACATCAACGGAAACGAAATACAAAAGGAAGTATTTACATACAACTGGAATGTTGAGGCGGCTCAGAAGAGCGGTTACGAGCACTTCATGCTCAAAGAAATATACGAACAGCCCAAAGTCGTAAAGGACAACCTTGCAAAGAGATTTACCGATGACGGCAAGCATATAGTACTTGACGGCATAGCACTCGGCAAAAAAGAGCTTAAAGGCATAAATCAAATATACATCGTTGCCTGCGGTACGGCTTACTATGCCGGACTTATAGGCAAGTACCTTATAGAAAGACTTGTGGGTATACCCGTAAACTCCGACGTTGCAAGCGAGTTTAGATACAAGGAACCCCTTATAGACGAGCATACACTCGTAATAGTTATATCTCAGTCGGGTGAGACCGCGGACACTCATTCCGCACTTAAACTTGCCAAAGAGAAAGGCTCACGAGTTCTTGCGGTCGTAAATGCAGTGGGAAGCTCCATTGCAAGAGATGCGGATGATGTGCTTTATACTCTTGCGGGATTTGAAATATCGGTTGCCTCCACAAAGGCATTTTCCGCACAGGTCACGGCGATGTATCTCATCACCCTGCATATAGCTCAGGAACTCGGAAAGATAAGCGAAAAAGACTTTACGGAAATAAAACAGGCACTTGAAAAACTGCCTTCACAGGTAAACGACATACTCACAAAGGCTGTACCTGCCATAAGAGGCTTTGTAAATAAATATATAGGTTCAAAGAACGTATTTTATATAGGCAGAGGTCTTGACTACGTGGTCAGCATGGAAGGCTCTCTTAAGCTTAAAGAGATCGCCTACCTTCACTCCGAACCCTATGCGGCAGGTGAGTTGAAGCACGGACCCATAGCCCTTATAGAAAGCAGTACTCTTGTTGTAGGTGTATGTACACAAGAGGCGCTTTTTGACAAGACAAAGAGTAACCTTGAAGAAGTTAAGGCAAGAGGAGCAAAGGTACTTGCAATTGCAATGCAGGGTAACAAGAGCATTGAAGAAGTTGCGGACGATGTTATTTACATCCCCAGAACACATTGGATGCTCACATCCTTACTTGCAAACATCCCTCAGCAGCTTTTCGCCTACTATATGGCAAAGGATCTCGGAAATGATGTTGATAAGCCGAGAAACCTTGCAAAGAGCGTTACCGTAGAATAACGGAGGTATTTATGACAGTTGGTATTATAGGTGCAATGGAAGAAGAGGTCACTTTCTTTAAAGAGAAGATGAACCTCGTAACGACCAAAAACATTTGCGAACTCGAATTTTATGTGGGAACCATAGAGCAGATCCCTCACAACATAGTTCTTGTACGCTCCGGTATGGGAAAGGTAAATGCAGCGGTCTGCACCCAGATATTGATAGATATGTTTGCCGTGGATACGGTGATAAATGTGGGAGTTGCGGGAAGCCTTTTGCCCGAACTTGGCATAGGAAGTGTGGTTATTTCGACAGATGCGCTTTATCACGACTTTGATACGTCTTGTCTGGGGGACGAACCGGGAGTCATATCAAGAATGGACAGAAGCGTTTTTGAAGCCGACCCTCACCTTATAGATCTCGCACTTGAAGTTGCCGCAGATATAGGCATTTACGCCATAAAAGGCAGAATAGCCACCGGAGATCAGTTTATCGGTACACCCGATGTTAAGAAGGCTATCGTGGATATGTTCGATGCATCATGCTGTGAAATGGAAGGCGGTGCTGTGGCGCATACCTGCTATCTTAACAGGATCCCCTTCGTTATAGTTCGTGCCATAAGCGATAACGCGGAAGACGGTGTCGACGTGGATTACCCCGCATTTTTCAAGCAATCTGCCGTGGTTGCGGGCGCTATAATAGAAGGTATTTTAAAGAGGCTTTAAGGTATGAGAAAATACTTATGCTTGGGAATACTGTGGTCGGCTGTATGTCTGCTTTCGGGCTGTGACATTACCACCGAAAACAACTTTGAAGAAACCACCTCTTCGGAAGTTCAAACCGTGGAAGAAACCTCCGAGGCAACCACGGAAGAGGCAAAAGAGCTTGAATCTATAACCTCGGGCGGGACAGTCCTCGATAACGAAACGGCACATATCAGCTATGACGGTACCGAGCAGTCACCCTTCGGTGAAATGCTGAAATTTACCGTCGAGAACAAGACCAACAGAACCATCAAGGTCAAAGCCGTGAATTCCGAAATAGACGGTTATATGTGCGAAGCCGAACTTGCGGTCGCAGTTGATGCCCTTTCAAAAGGCGAAGGCATTATGAGCGTGGACGGACTTTCGGACATAGGTCTTAAAGAAGCGCCGAGCATTACCTTCACTCCCCTTATTTATGATTTATCAAGTGCGGAAGACATATCAAAAGGCGATCCCGTAAAGATAATAATAGACGAAAAAAGAGGAGAACCCTCCGAACCCAAATCCAAGGAGATTTTCAGCGACAGCTGTATCAAGCTTTCCTATGTGAAGGTAAAACGCTCCGATTACGGCACGGAACTGCTTTTCTTTGCCGAAAACAGAACAAACGAACCTATGAGTGTGGATTTCTTCAACGTAAAGATAAACGGGGAAAGTGTAAATCCCATGGTAACGGGTTCACTTAACCCCAACACAAAGGGAATGCTTTCCATGAGCCTTTATATGGATATGGACAAACTGCCCGATGTGATAACAGATATGAGCCTTACCGTAGAGGCATACAACAGAGACAACTACAACGTAATAACAAACAGCGGCGAAATAAAATTCACGGTATAAAACAAAAGCGGCGGATCAAATAAATTTATTGATCCGCCGCTTTTTTATTGTTCTATAAGTGTTCCGATACCCTTATTTGTAAATATTTCAAGAATCAGGCAATGAGCGATCCTGCCATCCAGGATATGGACGCTGTTTACGCCTGCCTCAACGCCCGCGATACAACATTCAACCTTGGGTATCATACCTCCGTTGATCGTGCCATCATCTATAAGGCTTTTCACTTCGTTTACCTTTATGGTGGATATCACGCTGTTAGGGTCGTTCACATCCTCCAATATACCTGCCACATCGGTAATAAATACAAGCTTTTCGGCATTCAACGCTCCTGCCACCGCAACTGCGGCATAGTCGGCATTTACGTTATAGCTGTTGCCGTTTTCATCCACACCGATAGATGAGATAACAGGCACGAAGTCATTATCCAAAAGGGTATTTATAAGAGATGTGTCCACATCCGTAACCTTTCCCACAAGACCTATGTCGTTACCGTTTGGCATTATCTTTTCGACCTTCATAAATGCGGCATCCTTGCCGCAAAGACCCACTGCCTTTATACCCTGTAAGCAAAGGTCGCTTGTAAGGTTTTTGTTGAGCTTGCCCGCAAGTACCTGCTGAACGACATCCATGGTAGGCTCGTCGGTCACTCTCAATCCGTCTTTAAAGTTAGGCTCTATACCTACCCTTTCAAGAGCTTTATTTATGTCCTTGCCGCCGCCGTGCACAAGCACCGGACGGAAACCGACAAATTTCATTAAGGCTATATCCTTAACTACCGTGTCTTTTATTTTTTCATTTACGAGGGCGGCACCGCCGTATTTGATAACGACGGTAATGCCCGAAAACTTCTTTATGTACGGAAGAGCCTCGGTGAGGATCTCCGCTTTATTGATTATACTTTGCATTATCTTCTCTTACCCATAAATCTTAATAATCTGAGGAAAATGTTTATAAAGTCAAGATACAGTTCAAACGCTCCGTACATAGCTATGACCTTCACATTCATATTGGGGTTCGCATAGGCAAGTCTTCTTATTTTCTGAGAATCGTATGCCACAAGACCTAAAAATATTACTATAGCCAATGCGGAAATCGCCGTATCGAGAAAAGCATTTCCAATAAACATATTTACAAGCGATGCCACGATTATTCCCACAAGTCCGATAAGTAACATGGGACCGAATTGTATGAGGTCTTTTTGCGTAGTCAATCCGTATACAGCCATCACACCGAAAAGTCCCGCCGTTATAAAGAAAGTTACGATTATCGAGTCGATGCTGTATATCATAAATATTGTGGAAAACAATATTCCGTTAAGTACGGAATATGCCGCAAAAAGTCCGCCCGAAAGAGCCAAAGAATTCTTCTTTATCGCAAAAGGCGATGCTATGGCAATAGCCAACTGCGCTATAAGCAGTACCATAAACGAACCGCCCGTTAAAAGAGTTTGCCATAAGCCCGTATGTACCGTGATAAGTGCCACATTTGCTGTCACAAGCAAAGCCAAAAACATAAATAAATATGCATTTGAAAGTACTTTTGTTACAAAAAACGCTCTGCTTTGTTCTTCGGCAACATATCCGCCGTTAAAATTGTAATCGTTATTAAAATCGTCGTTAAATGCCATATTTACCACTCCCTGTTAGTAAATTCCACAAGCTTATTGAGTACGGAAAGTGCCTTTCCGCTGTCGATAGACTCATTTGCCTTTTCAATACCTTCATTAAGATCCTTTGCAAGTCCCGCACAGTAAATAGCCGCACCCGCATTAAGAAGTACGATATTTCTCTTTGCACCCTTAAGTTCACCCGAAAGAATATCTCTTGTGATCTTGGCGTTTTCTTCGCCTACGCCGCCCACAAGTTCCTCGGCTCTAACATGGTCAAAGCCGTAATCTTTGGGATCTATCTCATAGTTTATTACCTCGTTGTTCTTTATCTCCGATACGTAGGTAACACCCGTGAGAGTTATCTCATCCATGCCGTCGTTACCGCAAACCACCATACCGCTTTTAACGCCCATATTTTTAAGAACGTTTGCAAGATGTTCGTTAAGGTAACGGTTAAACACACCTATGATGACCGCCGTAGCGTTACTTGGATTGGAAATGGGTCCCAGAATGTTGAATATCGTTCTTGCTCCCATTTCTTTTCTGACAGTGCTTACGTTTTTCATGGATTTGTTGAATGTTTGAGCGAACATAAAACCTATGCCCACTTCTTCAACACTCTTTTCGACCACTTCCGTGGGAAGCACTATCTTTACACCGAGTGCTTCAAGTACGTCTGCCGCACCGCTTTTTGAAGAGACCGCTCTGTTGCCGTGCTTTGCAATGGGCACACCAGCACCTGCGGCAACAAATGCCGATGTGGTGGATATATTAAAGGTGTTGGTACCGTCTCCACCCGTACCCACAAGATCGAGATAAGGTACGCTCACATTGGGCTTTACGTGCTCTGCCTTTGCCTGCATGACCTTGGCACAGCCCACGATCTCCTCTATGGTCTCGCCCTTCATTCTCATTGCTGTCAGAAATGCCGCTATTTGAGCGTTTGTCGCATCACCTCCGAGCATCATATCCATTGCCGACATAGCCTCGTCGGTCGTAAGATGATTACCCTTTATAACTTTATTTATGGCTTCTTTCATTGTAATTTGAGACATAATGTTCTCCCCCTGTTTCATCTATTTGGTAACACCGATCGATACATCAAAAAAACAGATCGATGTATTTTAAATTTTATCATAGACCATATCTTTGGCCTTTTTTATCGCGGTATGTATATCCATACCCTCTACAAGGGCACCCGCGGCAAGATCGTGACCACCGCCTCCGAGCAATGATGCTATTTCGTTCACATTCACACTCTTTGAACGGAAACTGAGCTTAACAAGTCCGTCTTTTCTCTCGTAGGCAAATATTGCCACTCTCGTGCCCGTTATGTTAAGTATATAATCTACCACCGCACCCAGGTCATTTCTATCCGCCCCGAGCTCCTCCATATCGCTTACAAGTATGTAAGCCGTGGAAACGATCCCGTCAAAGCTCGAGTTTTCTATCGCCCTTGCAAGTACCTTTGCCTGCACATAGCTGTGTTCCATAAGCACGGTCGAATATATGAAGGATGTATCTATACCCTCCACAACAAGCTTCGCCGCGATCTCGTGCGTCCTCTTGCCCGTCGAAGCGTGTCTGAAACCGCCCGTGTCGGTCACGATACCCGTATATATTACCTCCGCAAGATGCTTATCCAAGGTAACAAAATCCTTTATACACTCGTACACCACCTCGCAGGCGGAAGAGGCATCGCCGTTTACCACATTCACCTTGCCGTAACCTTCATTAGATACATGATGATCTATATTAAAGGTAAGAGGGGCTTTGTCGAATACTTCAACACTTTTTCCGAGCCTTTCTTTATTACTGCAATCGGTAGCAATACAAAGATCCGAATCGAGCACGGAAATATCGCCCGAATATATAAGCTCCCTTCCGTTTAGGAAATCAAATTCGTCGCCGTAGTTCTCTATAAGTATGTACGGCTTTTTACCGAGCTGTATGCAGGCAAGCGCCATAGCAAGAGAGGAGCAGACCGCATCACCGTCGGGGCTTATATGTGTAAGTATACATATCCTTGAAGCATTTTCAATGGCAGTTTTAAGCTCATTCATCCGCATGCTCCTTTTCATGTATGTCCTTTATTATCCTGTCTATCTTAAAGCTGTAATCGAGAGAATCATCGAGTATAAAGATAAGCTCGGGTGTTATCCTCAAATTTATCCTTGAAGCGATAAGGGAGCGGATATAGCCCGTAGCCCCCTTTATCACCTTCATTACCTCTTGCTGTTTTTCCTCGTCGCCCAGTACGGAAACATAGACTTTGCAATATTTCAAGTCGTTTGTCGTATCCGCTTTAAGTACACTTGTGACGACCCCTATCCTCGGGTCCTTCATATCGGAGCGAAGTATTTGCGCTATCTCTCTTTGCAGCTCATCGTTTATACGGATCATTCTGTTTCCGTTTTTCTTCATCAGCGCTTGATTTCCTCCATTACATAAGCCTCTACTATGTCGCCCTCTTTAATGTCGTTAAACTTGTTAAACAAAAGACCACATTCAAAGCTTGTCTTAACTTCCTTTACATCATCCTTGCCTCTTCTGAGGGAAGCAAGTTCACCGTCGTAAACGACCACGTTGTCACGAAGTATCCTTACTTTACAGTTACGCTGCATCATACCGTCCTGTACATAAGAACCGCCTATCGTACCTACACCCGATGCCTTGAAAAGCTGTCTTATTTCGGCATGACCTATTATCTTCTCTTCAAATACGGGGTCAAGCAAGCCCTTCATAGCGGCTGTAATGTCCTCGATAGCATTGTAGATAACTCTGTAAAGTCTGATATCTACCTTCTGCTCATCCGCAACGTTCTTTGCAGATGCCTCGGGACGAACGTTAAAGCCTATGATAATGGCGTTTGAAGCGGAGGCAAGCATTACATCGGACTCGGTTATCGCACCTACGCCGCCGTGTATGGTATGTATACGCACCTCTTCATTTGAAAGCTTTTCAAGTGAGGAGCGTACCGCTTCAACAGAGCCCTGTACATCGGCTTTAATGACGATATTAAGCTCCTTAAGGCTTCCGCTTTCGATCTGGCTGAACAGATCGTCAAGGCTGACTTTTTGAGGAGTTTCCTTGACCATATCTCTTCTGTCCTTAGCCACAACGCTTTCGGCAACCTGTCTTGCCTGTCTTTCGCTTTCAGCTACATAGAACATATCGCCCGCAGAAGGCACTTCATTAAGTCCGAGTATCTCAACGGGCACGGAAGGACCTGCCTCCTTCACCTTTTTGCCCTTGTCGTTTACCATGGCTCTTATCTTACCGTAGGAGTTACCCGCTACAACGGGATCGCCCACTCTGAGCGTACCGCTTTGTACAAGCACGGTAGCAACGGTACCACGACCCTTGTCAAGCTGAGCCTCTATGATATTTCCTCTTGCCTTCTTGTTGGGATTTGCCTTAAGTTCCTTCATTTCGGCAACAAGTATTATCATTTCAAGAAGGGTATCAAGACCCTCTTTTGTAACCGCCGATACGGGCACACATATCGTCTCGCCGCCCCAATCTTCAGCCACAAGACCGTATTCCACAAGCTCCTGCTTTACCCTGTCGGGATTTGCACCCGGCTTATCTATCTTGTTAATGGCTACTATTATCTCAACGCCCGCAGCCTTTGCGTGGTTTATCGCCCCTATGGTCTGAGGCATTACGCCG
>CAMOYW010000022.1 GCA_946630405.1 uncultured Clostridia bacterium
TGACGGAGGTATGGCGGGAGTCAGCGCACCTAAGACCTTTGTGCTTGGCTCAATGACCGTTGTGGGCGGTTTGAACGATGCCATTCGTACTTCCAACAGAGCCATAACAAGACTTGACGAGCAGATACAAGACGAAGTGGAGTTTTCGGGCAGGTATTATATCAACAAGCATGGAGATAGTTCCCGTTACCTGCTTTTCACCCTCGATACCAACGATATACTCGATGTTTACTGCTCCACACAGGGCGGTAAAGGTACGATCTGCTTTGAGTCGCTTGACAGTAAAGTTGTGTTCAGAAGCGTGGAAACGACCGATGAGGTGAAGTGTTACAGATTTCATGCGCCCAAGAAGGGTTTGTACAGGCTGTATTCCGTTTCGGGCAAGCCGAATTTCTTCCGTATAATAAGGAAGATACCCAACATTACTGAGGTCAGCGTTACCGTAGAATGTGCCGATGATTTCCCCGATGATATGAACATACTGTTCAAAGGTTACACAACGGGTAAGGTTTTTGGCAGTGAAGTGACGAGAAAGGGTAAAATATTTGCAAGGCTGCCTGCCGAAGCAAGATATTACCCCGTAATAGACGGCTCCAAGAGCCACATTATAGAAGCACCCGAGCTGATAAAAACAGACGAAAAGAAGATAGATCTGATCGTAAAGGTCAAAAAGGTCGATACTTGTGAAGTATACGGAGAGATGACGGGTATAGAAGAGAATCTTTCTCCCGAACTTTTCTTTGAGACGGATGCTCCATATAAGCCTTATCTTGAAACAGAGGGCAAAAAATACAAGGCGGTGGTTGAAAAGGGCAGAAGCTATGTCGTTGTTGTAAATGGTGCGAACGACTATGATCCGCCCGCACGCTTTGTGGCACATGATGACGGAAGAGCGGATATAACCTTCGTTAAAAAGTCCGTATATAAAGTGGATGTAAATGTTATAAGTGAGCTTGACTGTCGCTCGGATATTATCAGAGAGGCAAGCATCACATTTGAAAATCGCAACGAAAAGGGCAATGCCAAAACCTTTGCTCTTAAAGATGACATATATTTGAGAGACGGTGTGTACGAGGTCAAACTCAGCGGCTATAACAAATACGAGGCAGAGCCGAAGCTTATGCCCGACTTGAAGGTCTGCGGTGCGCCCGCTTATGTGGATGTCGAATTTGTGATGCCCACCACAAGAATATTTGACAACAAGAGCATTTCCGTAATGACGGAACGTGCGTTTAAGGGGCTTGTATTCTGGGGCGATGTGGTACTTCAGGCGGAAAACGAGCAGATATTTGCTCCCCGAGGTTCAAGCATCAAGATACCCGTGGGTAAGGGCAGATTTATACGCATAAAGTGCAGAGGAGAAGCTCGGCTTGCCGTAAATGACGATATGATACCGCTTGACGGTAAGGGTTACGGTTATATACAAGCAGATGAAGATTTCGTGGTGGTGGATATGATATCCAATGCCGAAATACAGCAAATATCTGTTTTGACGGACGAAACCAAGACTTCCGAAATATATGTGGGCAAAAACAGGCAGTACAAGACCATCACCGAGGCGCTTTCCGTAATAGACAGAATGAGGAGAGACGGCGAGAGGATAACGGTATTTATAGACCCCGGTGACTATCGTGAGCAGCTTATAATAGAAGAAGAAAATATCACCTTTAAAAATTCCTGCGGCGATTATTCCCTTGAACTTAAAAACGAGGGAGTGGACATAGGAGATAATGAGGTTCGTATTTCTTCCTATTATATGCACGGATATAATTACTATTCCATGGACGAGAATTCGAGGTACAGTTCGGAGCGTTTGCGTATAAATAAGATAAACGGCAGGCTCTCACATACCAACCCCGGCGGAGTAAGACTCGGCGGCTCTATGTGGAATGCGACCGTGATCGTGGCTGCAAAGGGATTTGAGGCGGAAGGAATAATATTTGAAAATTCCGCCAACAGATACATATCTCCCCTTGAAACCGAAGATGTGGTGGAGCAGTGGAAGATAGGAAGCAGGGGAGAACGCCCCAAAAAAGCTTTTGATACGAGCGTACAGCAAAGATCGTTCCAGGAAAGAGCGGCGGCACTTGCATTAAAGAAAGACGGAGCGGTATTTAAAAAATGCCGTTTTGTCGGTAAGCAGGATACTCTCTACGGGGATATGGATATAAAGAGCTATTTTGAAGATTGTATCATAATGGGTACGGTGGACTTTATATTCGGAGCCTTTAATGCCGTGTTTGAAAGCTGCGAGCTTGTGCTCAACGCTTCCGAAGATGAAAAAGAAGAGATGTACATTACCGCTTGTAACCAAAACGGAACACGGGGTGTGCTTCTTAATAACTGCAAGGTGACATATCCCGAGTTCGGAAAGGACACCGCCGCAAGGAAGATAACGAAAAAAGGTTATCTCGGCAGACCGTGGAAAGCAAGAGTATCCGAAACGGTGTTTGCAAATACGGATATAGCCAAAGGCGAGGACGGAGAGCCGATAATAGCCCTTGAAGGGTGGAGCGATTCGTTGGGCGGTGAAGCTCCCGTATACGAATACAACACCACGGTCGAGGGAGAAAAGGCTGATATGTCAAAAAGAGTTCCGTGGGCGACAGAGCTTAAAGAGCCGATCCTCCCCGACGGCACTAAGTTGAACAAGGATGACTTTCTTAAATAGAAGAAAGTAAAGGAGTTTTCTTAAATGAAATAATGTGCAAACAAAGAGCGGACGTTTTGTCTGCTCTTTGTTTTTGCACAGAATAATTGAAATCGGGAAAATATTACGGAAAAACATGTGATCAAGCATTATAACAGCAGTATAGTGGAAATATTACATAAAAATTCAATGATTAATGTATGGATTATATCCCAAATGTGCAAAAGTAAGTCCGAAATGTTGCAAAAGTGTTGCGAAAAAGGTCATATTTTGTAAAAAACGGGTCTATATTTCACCAATATATTGTCGAGTTTACTTAATTATCTCAAATATTACACATTATTTACAGTTCGCAAAAACACTTGATTTTGGCAAAAAATAGTGGTAATATACCATCAAGCAAAACGACTGAGAGGTTAATAAACAATGTTACAGTAATGTTACAAAATTACTTTTGTTATTGACTATGGCGGTGTGTAATGCTATAATACTTTTGTTAAAAGAGGTTATGCTAAGCCTCTGCACATTTATTTCATAAGGAGGAAACGAAATGAAAAAGAAAATTGCTATTCTTTTGGCAGCAGCTATGACACTTAGCGCGCTTCCTATGACAGCATTTGCTAGTTCTACAAACTCTGTAAACAAAGTTGCTTCCGTTCAGGAAGATGAAGAAATCAGAACAAGCGGCGACCTCATCACTTTAAAGGTTGCTCCTAAGGACGAAGTTGAGACCGGTGACACGATCATCATCGACATCACAAACGGTGAGTTCGATTCAGATCTCGTAGGTGAGGCTCAGTACAAGGATTGGGATGCTTTCTGGTCATATGTATCAGCAGGCGCTACTCTTAAGCAGGCTTACACAAGATACGTATACCAGAACGATACAAACGCTCTTCCCTACAGAATCAACTACTTAAGCAAGAGCCAGATCGAAGTTGAGCTTTGCCCCCTTGCTGAAGGTTATGCAGACAGAGATAACACATCCGACCAGTTAACACTTGGTAAGCCCGTTTACAACATCGCTTTACCTGCAAAGGCAACCGATGAGGGTGATGTAAAGATCTCCGTTGACAGCAACAACACATCTATCTCCGACTCTTCTTCTATCACAATAGCTAAGACTACTACATCAGGTGGTAGCACAACAGCTTCAGTAGCAGAGAGCGAGGTTAAGTCTAAGTCTGATGACGTTATCATCGTTCCCGACATCACAGTTAAGGAAGATACAACAAACACCTTCCCCGGTCTTGAGTACGACTTACTCAATGACAAAGTTATTGTAGAGTCCGGTACAATCAGATTTAAGGTTAACGGCAAGTATACTTGGAAGAAGTACCCCACTCTTAAGAATGGTACAGGTTATGACCACAAGTTCACACTTAGCCCTTCTAAGACCACTGATACTTATGTAGAGTTCGAGCTTACAGGTGACCTTTTCGATTCCGAGAAGCTTTCATCCGTAATCCTTACAGGTGGTGAAGTAGAGGTTAAGGATTCCGATAAGGACTTCGGCGATGTTACAATCACTGTTTCCGGTTCTTCCGCAGGTATCACAACCGAGTCTATCGTAGTAGCTCACAGAGAAGACTATGGCTTCAGCCTTACAGCTCTTGAGTCTGCTCCTACAATCTTCGCAGGTAGAACTCCCGTTGAAGTAAACGGCAAGTACACTGACCTTGACGAGGATGACTTCTTAACAGCTAAGTTCAGATTCTCTGAGACAGCTAACAACACATGGTTAGACAGCAGAAAGCTTGAATTCACAGTTCCCGACGGTGTTAAGATCATCGGTGCTAAGATTGACAAGGCTAAGTATGTAACAGGTGGTGTTTCCGAGATCGAGTCAAACTCTGTAATCGCTAACACAGGTTCTTCACTTAGAATAAGCGCTCTTAAGGGTGCTGTAGATGAGGATGAGATCTCCTACATCGACCTTGCTCTTTATGTAACAGCTCAGGCTGGTTTCACCGGTGACGTAACTGTTACTGCTGCCGGTGCAGGCCTTGACGCTGACAAGCTTACACCTCTTACAGTTGCTACTGTTGTTGCTCCTGTAACAATTGAGACTTCTGCAACAAAGACTAACTTAGGTTACCAGGCTACACCTACAGCTGACATCACAATCACTGAGGCTGCTGCAGGCGCATTCATGGATGACGAGTATGTTGTAATCAAGATGGATACTGTATATGGCGATCAAGAGCTTGGTTTCGCATCTGATGATGCTGAGCTTACTGTTGATGGCGATCTCGAAGTTAAGGATTTCAAGGTTACAAGCGGTAACATGAAGTTCAAGATCGACGGCGAGAGCTATGCAGGTCCTTCCACAATAACAATCAAGAACGTTCAGGTTGGTACTACACGTTCCATCCCTTACGGTTCTTATGACCTCTTAGTTGGTGGCGATGCACTCGTTAACAACTACAAGGAAACTGTAAACCAGAAGTCTACTATACCTGCTGAGAGCGGTGCTCTTAAGCCCAACGACTTCAATGACTATGATGACTTTGGTCTCTTCGATACAGACGAAGGATACAAGTTCAAGGGTTACTTACAGGTTGTAACTGAGACCGGTACACTTGATGGTAAGGTTGAGGTAACAATTGGTGAGACTACTATGAAGCTTGATGGCGAAGATGTAGAGATGGACGTTGCTCCTTACATCCAGACATCCAGCAACAGCACAATGGTTCCCGTTAGATTTGTAGCACTTGCTATCGGTGTTGATTCCGAGGCTGTTACAGACGCTGACAACTCCAGCAAGATCCTTTGGGATGCTAACACAAAGACTTGTACAATCATCTATGCTGCAGGTAACGGCATGAAGATTATCAAGTTCCAGGCTGGTAGCGATCAGATGGTAATCGACGGTACTTCCGTAACACTGGAGAACGGCGTAGTAGCTG
The DNA here is from genome assembly GCA_946630405.1 of uncultured Clostridia bacterium. Classification (GTDB taxonomy): domain Bacteria; phylum Bacillota; class Clostridia; order Lachnospirales; family CAG-274; genus UBA3680. The sequence goes on from CAMOYW010000022.1 coordinate 5,560, forward strand.
AGATCACCGACGGTAGAATGTTTGTTCCTTTCAGAGCTCTTGGTCAGGCACTTGGTGTAACTGTATCTTGGGATGCTGAGACAAGAACAGCTATCTACAACGCTTAATTTAAAACGATTTAAGCAATAGTATTACACACATATACAGAAAGGGAGTCCCTTTGGGGCTCCCTTTTGCTATGCAAATTTTATTGAAATTGTAAGTAATGTATGGTAGAATAAAGTAAACCGTAATATACTAATACTAATTCATCATAGAAATCTTTACATTTAGAATGTTGTTATGTAATTTGTAGGGAACGACCTATTCACCGCAATGAAATGCGGACGGCGAAGCCGGCTTTTGCGGAGCAAAAGTGATAGACCTGTGTGTCGTTCCGCCACTTTTGATAAATAAAAATATAAAGATTGCTATGGAGTTTTAGTATAAATCAGACAGAGTAATAAACATTTCCGTGGTGGATATATGATAGATAAAGTCGTAACAGAAGTTAAAAAGGTAATACAAGGCAAGGATGAAATAATAAAGGGTGTGCTTTCTGCGCTCCTTTGCGGCGGACATGTACTTCTTGAAGATGTACCGGGTGTCGGCAAGACCACCCTTGCAATTGCCATGTCGAGGGTACTTGGCTTACAGTGCAACAGAATACAGTTCACTCCCGATGTTATGCCCACAGACGTGACGGGTTTTTCCATGTATAACAAAAAGACAGACTCGTTTGAATATGTGCCGGGTTCCGTTATGTGTAATATTTTGCTTGCAGATGAAATAAACCGTACCTCGCCAAAGACACAGGCGGCTCTTTTGCAGGTAATGGAAGAGGGCAAAGTGACGGTGGACGGTGAAACGAGAAATGTGCCGAAGCCTTTTGTTGTAATTGCCACTCAAAACCCTTACGGCTCAGCAGGTACGCAAAGGCTTCCTCAATCACAGACAGACCGCTTTTTGATGAGGCTTAGTATGGGCTACCCCGACAGAGAGGGTGAGATAAACATACTAAAAGGCAAAGGTATGTCAAATATAGATTCCCTTACGGAAGTTTTGAACAAGGACGATATTGCAAGGCTGCAAGCTGAATGTGATTCGGTGTACGTAAGTGAAGAACTTTACGGAATGATGACAGATATTTCCGCAGCCACAAGAGTAAGCGATATGTTCGATATGGGTATCAGCCCGAGAGGTACACTTGCCATACTTAAATGCGCAAAGGCAACGGCGTATATGGAAGGCAGAGACTATATCGTACCCGAGGATATTATAGCGGTGATAGAGCCTTCCTGTGCGCACAGAGTGGAATTAAGCGAAAGTGCAAAGCTGTCGGGTTACGACAGTGCAAGGGCGCTTGATGAGGTGGCAAGAAAAGTAATGAGGGATTCTCGTTGAAAACCGATTTCAGAAGGCTTGAAGCCATAGAACGCTACAACAAAATAATTTATGTTATATTGATAGTTGTGATATTGGGTGCCTTGGCATATGTATATCACAGCTATGAATTGGTTATCGTACTTGCTGTATTTGCCGCATTTTTGATAATTTCAAATATATTTAATATATTTATAGCCCGAAATATCACTTTTTTGGTTTCTTTTGAAGATGAATATGTAAAGCGTGGCAATAAAACAAAGGTGATCATAGTTGCCCGTAACAAAAAGATCCTTCCCGTTATGAAGCTTGGGTTTTATCTTAGGATGAAAGCTATGTATTCCGATGGTGAGCAGAGAAGATATTTTAATATTTCAGTTCCCGCTTACGGTGAGAGAAAAACAGAGATATATATCACACCTCAGCTGAGCGGCAGGATCGTGTTTAGTATAGAGCAAGCGCTTGCAAGTGAGGTGCTTGCATTTAAAAGTAAAGAGGTAGACAGTGGCGGAAACTTCGTGGTCGATGTGCTTCCCTCGGAAGTGAATGTCAGCTCCTTACCCAAAAGTGCGGAAGGAATTGCCGACGAAGGGGAGCGCATACGCAGGGATGAAGCGGGCTCCGAGGTGCTTGAAATAAGAGAATACGCTCCGGGCGACAGTCTAAAAAGCATCCATTGGAAAATGAGTGCTAAAAAAGATGAACTCTATGTCAGAGTTCGAGGCGATAATATGTTCAATTGTGCCGTGCTTTTGTTTGAGCTTACAAGGGCGGATATAAACGGTGTGCTTGACGTTGTGTACAGCACCTGTCTTGACTTTGCCGAGCATAATGAGCCGCTCAGGCTCTATTGGGCGGGTGCGGGTGAAGAAAAATTGAGCCTGTACGATATAAACGAAAAGGATGACATAAATAAGGCATTTAAGAGCATTTATTCGTCGCAGACCGCCGCAAACGGAGCATCCTTGCGTGCGGCAAGAAGGCAGCTTTCAAACGGAAGTGTGATGTATATTTCCGACTCTCAAAAGGGTATAAGGAATATCAGATTGTAGGTTGCCAAAAATCGTGTTTTTTGGTATAATCAAGCAAAATATATATTTACATATATGGAGGAAATGAAATGGCAAAAGGATTTAACGGCGGCTTCGGCGGCATGAATATGAATAACCTCATGAAGCAGGCTCAGAAGATGCAAAAGCAGATGGAAGAGGCTCAAAAGGAGCTTGAAACAAAGGAATATGAGGTCACAAGCGGCGGTGGTGCCGTTAAGATAAAAATGAGCGGCAAGAAGGAAATTACAGCCGTTGAGATAAAGCCCGAGGTCGTAGATCCCGACGATATAGAAATGCTTCAGGACCTTATCATGACAGCCGTAAACGAGGCTATAAGACAGGCGGACGAAGCTGCTGCATCCACTATGGGCGGCATCACAGGCCTTGGCACAAACGGCTTATCGGGTCTTTTCTGATATGAATTACTACGGTGATTCGATAAATAAGCTTATAGAGCAGTTTGCCCGACTTCCGGGTATAGGCGGCAGGAGCGCCCAAAGGCTTGCCTTTTATGTGGTGAATATGCCCGAAGAAGAGGCAAAGGCGTTTGCGGACAGCATACTAAACGCCAAGTCCGAGGTCAGGCTTTGCAGCGTATGCTGCAACCTTACCGATGGAGAAGTTTGCCCGATATGCTCTAACGAAAAACGCTCACATTCCACGATAATGGTGGTGGAATCGCCGAGAGATATGGCGGCGTATGAAAGAACGGGCGAATTCAGAGGTGTTTACCACGTTCTTCACGGAGCTATATCCCCTATGAAGGATATAGGACCCGAGGACATAAAAATAAAAGAACTTCTTTCAAGACTTGACGATAGCACGGAAGAAGTGATACTTGCCAACAATCCCACGGTAGAGGGCGAGGCAACGGCAATGTATCTTTCTAAACTCATAAAGCCGATGGGAATAAAGGTGAGCCG
>CAMOYW010000023.1 GCA_946630405.1 uncultured Clostridia bacterium
TGAAGTAATGAAGTTTTTGTCCACGACCACGTTTTCGTCCGTAATTATTGCGCCCTTAAGTTCTTTTTCAAGACCGGGGTAGGACGTTGCTTTTACCGAGTTAAGCATATCGTTTTTTCCCAGTACGGTGGGACCTGCGCATATCGCACACACATATTTGCCGTTTTGTGCCATGTCTTTGCATATTTCCACGGCTTTTTCACAGGCGGCAATGTTGTTTTTGCCTACCATACCTCCGGGGATAACTACCATATCGGTGTTTGACAGGTTTACATCAGCTAACAGGCAGTCCGCCTTAAACGCTATGCCGTGGGAACCGTTTACCGCAAGGCTTGACCCTATCGCGGCACCGACTGCCTCCACACCGCCTCTTCTGAGTACATCTATGACCGTTAATGCTTCGACCTCTTCACAGCCGTCTGCAAGAAATATGACCGCTTTACTCACAAATTTACCTCCTCTGCTTGAAAACCTGAAATTTATCTGTTATAGTATAATTCATAATTGAGCATAATTCAAGAGGTGATTTTTTGAAAAAGGAAATTTATGAGATAGAACGTAAATTTTTGGTAAAGAGTATTCCGCAGGATATTGAGAAATACGAGTGTTTTGACATCGAGCAGGGTTATATTTCCACAGATCCGACGATTCGCATCAGAAGAAGAAACAACGAGTATATATTGACAGTAAAGGGAAGCGGTACAGTAAAGAAACTTGAATATGAAATAGATATAGATAAAAGACAGTATGAAAAGCTGAGATCAAAAACGGAAGGAATATTTATACGAAAAAAAAGATATATAATCCCTCTTCAAAAGGGGCTTAAGGCGGAACTTGACATATATTTCGGAGACCTTGAAGGGTTTATGAATGTTGAAGTTGAATTTGAAGATATGCCAAATGCCGTAATGTTTGAAGCACCCGATTGGTTCGGAAAAGAGGTCACGCAAGACAGGCGGTATTCAAACGGTTCGCTTTCTTTATATGGTGTGCCAGATGAGGTGAAAGATGAAAAATAAAAGTGAATTTTTGGAATGTGAAAAGAAATACGTCTTTTATGTGCTTATGCTCATTGCGGGCTATTACGGGGTGTATACCTTTACTCTTAAAGGGGGAGTGTTCTGTAATGCGCAAACTGCCAATTTTGTGTGTTTTGCCATGTCCGTAGGCACGGGAGATATTAAAAAAGTTCTTTACTATCTCATACCCATTTCGGCTTATTTATGTGGAGCGATATTTTCGGAAATATTGCCGAATCCTGTCAAAAGAAGCATTTCCCTTCGTTGGGAGACCGTACTTATGCTTATAGAGATAGCAGCGGTATTGTTTATAGGCTTTCTTCCCGACAGCGCACCCGTACAGATATCGCAGATAACGGTGAATTTTATTTGTTCCATGCAGTATAATACTTTCAGACAGGCGCAGGGTACGCCCGTAGCTACCACATTTTGCACCAATCATATAAGGCAGGTGGGAGTTCAGCTTGTAAAGATCATAAAGCACGGAAGAGCGGAAAACAAGGAGAGATTTTTGGTCCATTTTTCCATGCTTATAAGCTTTATTTCGGGTGGGATAATATGTGCCGTTCTTTGTCCGCTGCTTTCGGGTAAGACGATACTTGTAACGATAATACCGCTTTTAATACTGTTTTTTGACTTTTTGTACGCCGATAAGGTCAAGGAAAATGAGAGGATAGAAGAAAAACCGAGAGGACATTGAAGCGTATGGAGAAAAAGAAATATGCAATGTGGCTTGCTTCCTTTATGAATGCGAAGCTAACGGAACAGCTTCTTGCTGAATTCGGAGACTGTGAAGAAGTTTACGGGGCGAGCGAAAGGGAACTTAGGTCACTTGGCGCAAGTGAAAGACTTATTGAAAAATTTACAGAACGAAAAAGGAGTTTTGACCCCGATAAGGAAACGGAGAAAGTTCAAAAAATCGACGGAGGCTACATTACCAGATGGGATGAAGACTTTCCCGAGGGGCTTAGAGGGATAACGGATGAGCCTTTGGGGTTTTACTATATCGGAGATATTGGCGTACTTAAAAAAAGATGCGTAAGTATTGTCGGCACAAGAAGGCTGAGTGACTACGGAGCCGTATGTACCGAAAAAATATCGGGAGAACTTGCAAAAAGAGATGTGTGTATAGTTTCGGGTATGGCGATAGGCACCGACGGGGCGGCTCACAGAGCGGCACTTGATAATAAAGGGAAAACCGTCGGCGTGCTCGGTACGGGTATAGATGTAAACTACCCTCAAAGGCACGAATCGCTCAGAAGAAGGGTATTGTCGGACGGGTGCCTTATAAGCGAATATCCGATGGGGACCGCCGCATTTCCTGCAAACTTTCCGTACAGAAACAGGATAATAAGTGCGCTTTCCGAGGTCACGATCGTGATAGAGGCGGCAAAAAGAAGCGGCTCTATGCTTACCGCAGGTCACGCTCTTGCACAGGGTAGAACGGTAATGGCGGTTCCCGGGAATATCACAAGCTCACTTTCTGAGGGCACGAATGCTCTTATCAGGGACGGAGCACCGCCCGTGACGCGTGTTGAGGACGTGCTTGAAGAGCTCGGAATATTTGAGGAAGAGAAAAAATCCGGGCAAAAAAATAAAATAATACTTGAAACTGACGAAAAAAAGGTATATGATTGTATTCGTTGTGGCAGGATCGGCTTTGACGAACTTGTCGAAAAAACTAATATGAATGTGCAACAGCTGCAGTTTATTCTGACAATGCTTGAACTTAAGGGGGCTATAAGCAAAGGGTCGGGACAGAGCTATATATGCACGCTGTAGGAGGATAAAATGGCAACAGCAAAGAAGTATCTTGTGATAGTGGAGTCGCCCGCAAAGGCAAAAACACTCAAGAAATTTCTCGGTTCAAACTATAAAATAGAGGCAAGTATAGGGCATGTTAGGGATCTTCCCAAAAGTGAGCTCGGAATAGATGTGGATAACGACTTTGAGCCCAAATACATTACCATAAGAGGAAAGGGCGAGCTTCTTGCAAAACTTCGCAAAGAAGTCAAAACAGCAGATAAAGTTTATCTTGCGACTGACCCCGACCGTGAGGGTGAGGCGATAAGCTGGCATCTTATATATGCGCTCAGACTCGATCCCGCAAAAACATATCGTATCACATTTAATGAAATAACCAAAAATGCGGTCAAGCGTTCCATAAAGGAAGCAAGAAGCATAAATATGGAGCTTGTGGATGCTCAGCAGGCAAGAAGAGCACTTGACAGGATCGTTGGCTATAAAATCTCTCCCCTTCTTTGGAGAAAGGTGAAAAAGGGTCTTAGTGCGGGAAGAGTGCAATCTGTTGCCTTAAGACTTATATGTGACAGAGAAGAAGAGATAGAGAACTTCATTCCCGAAGAGTATCATACCATAGAGGCACAACTGAAAAATACTCATAACAGGACCGTAAAAGCAGAATTCTACGGCGAGAAAGGAAAAAAGCTTAAAATAGAAAAAGCCGAAGAGGCAAAGAAGATAACGACTTACTGTAAAAAGCATGATTTTGAAGTAAAGTCCGTAAAAACGGGTACGAGAAAGAAAAATGCGCCTGCACCCTTTACCACAAGTACGCTTCAGCAGGAAAGTGCAAAACTTTTCGGATACAGCGCACAGCGTACCATGCAGATAGCTCAGCAGCTTTACGAGGGCGTGGATATAAAAGGAGAGGGTACGGTAGGTCTTGTGTCCTACATTAGAACGGACTCCGTGAGAATATCGGACGAGGCATACGAACAGGCAAAGGGATATATCGTTTCCGAGTACGGTGAAGAATATCTTGCAGAGCGTAAGCAGTATAAAACCGATGAAAGAGCACAGGATGCTCACGAAGCTATACGTCCGACGGAAGCAGGCAGATCGCCCGAGAGTATAATGGGATCTCTTTCAAAGGAGCAGTATAGACTTTATAAGCTTATTTGGGAAAGATTTATGGCAAGTCAGATGCCTGCCGCACATTATTCTACCGTCAGTGCCGATATACAAAGCGGTAAATATACTTTCAGAGCGTCCGGCTCAAAGCTTGATTTTGACGGCTATTTGCTCGTTTACAAAAAAAATGAGGAAAAGACGAAGGATGACAACATTCCCGCTCTTGAAGAGGGTGAGGTGCTTAAACTTTCGGAGATCGTTTCTCAGCAGCATTTTACACAGCCGCCCGCTCGTTTCGGCGAGGCAAGCCTTATCAAGACACTTGAGGAGCTTGGAGTCGGCAGACCTTCCACTTATGCCCCCACACTTTCCGTTATTCAGACAAGAAGGTATGTGAGCAAAGAGAGTAAGGTATTCTATCCCACGGAACTTGGCGAAATAGTAAACGATATTATTAAAAATAATTTTAACCCAATTATAAATACGGAATTTACCGCAAAGCTTGAAAAGACATTAGACTTTGTCGAAGAGGGTAAAATGGAATGGAAGCAGGTACTCAGAGACTTCTATCCCAAGCTTAAAGACCTTCTTGACGAGGCGGAAAAGAAAGTGGAGAATGTCGAAATAGCAGACGAAGTGACCGATGTTATATGCGAAGAGTGCGGCAGAAATATGGTCATTAAATACGGCAGATACGGAAGGTTCCTTGCCTGTCCCGGTTTCCCCGAGTGCAGGAATACAAAGCCCTTGTATGAGGAGGCAGGTGTGACCTGTCCCGAATGTGGAGGTAAAATATTCATTAAGAAGACCCAAAAGGGCAGAAGATATTTTGGCTGTGAGAACAATCCCGAATGTAAGGTCGTTACATGGAATAAACCTACCGGCGAAAAATGCCCGAAGTGCGGAGACGTTCTTGTTGAAAAGGGTACCAAGGTAAAAAGAGCCGTATGTAATAATCCCGAATGTGGTTATGTAAAGGGTATAGATGATGTGCCCGACACCGAAAGCACACCGGCATGAGTGAGTTTAAGGTAAAGGTAAAAGATTTTGACATAAAGCAGAGCTTTGAGTGCGGTCAGCTTTTTCGATTTTCGGAAAACACTGTGTTTTCGGAAGATAAAACAGCAACTCTTTCTCAAAAAGACGATATACTGACTGTTTCGGGTATAAATGTCGGTGATGAAGAGTACTGGATAAACTATTTGGATATTGAAAGAGATTATTCAAAGATAAAAGAGTGTATATCCGAAGGCGATGAAATAATGCAAAAGGCTGTTCGCTACGGGGGAGGTATAAGGATCTTTAATCAATCTCCCTTTGAGACACTTATCTGCTTTATAATTTCGCAAAACAACAACATACCGAGGATAAAGGGGATAACGGAAAGGCTTTGCACAGCCTATGGTGAGGATATGGGCAAATACAGAGCTTTTCCGAAACTTGAAGCTCTTTCAAATGTGAAATGTGAGGATCTTCGCAGCCTTGGTATGGGCTTTCGTGATAAATATATATGCGACTGCGTTAAAAAACTGACACAAAATGAGCTAAACCTTAATGAGGAAATGCCCACTGATCTGCTTCGTGAGGAACTTATGAAGATAAAGGGCGTGGGTAATAAGGTCGCCGACTGTGTTATGCTTTTTTCCATGGGGAAAAGAGAGGTATTCCCGATAGATGTATGGGTCAAAAGGATAATGGGAAGACTGTATTTTGGGAGTGAAGATGTTTCCAAAAAGGAAATTGAAGATCTTGCTCGCGAAAAATGGGGAAAGTATGCGGGATACGCACAACAGTATTTGTTTTACTATGCGAGGGAAAATATGTAGGGGTTGATGCCATGAAGTATCTAAGGCGTATCAAGGTATTTTTTGTGGAATTTATAATAAGATTCATCGCAAACGATTTGTTTTTGGCTGCAAATTCGCTTTCTTTCAAGCTATTGCTTGCCATTTTCCCTGCCATTATCACCATGCTTACAGTGGTGGGCTACCTTCATTTGTCTTATGATGAGATTATGATAGGTGCCCAAAAGGTGCTTCCGGGAAGTATGATGGGTATGATAGATTCCTTTATAAGGGATATATCGTCGAAGTCGAGCATAAATCTGTTCTCATCGGCACTTTTGATAGCGGTATGGTCGGCATCTTCGGGCTTTAGGGCTCTTGTGGTGGGTCTTCGCAGGGCATATAACTATAAGGTCAAAAATTACTATTCCGACCCCTTCAAACTCAGAGGCATAAGCATAATGCTCGTGTTCGTGTTTTTGATAAGTATCGTGCTCTCTCTTTACGCCTTTATATTTAAATCGAGCATTAATAAATTTCTGGCAAGGTTTCCCTTTCCCGATGATATACGCTGGTTTATTGACGGCTCGGCTTCATCACTTATAGCGCTTTTTATAATGATAGCGTTTATCGTAATAGCAAATATTTCAGCTGTGGAAAGGCTCGTAAAGCTTAAAAATCTGATACCCGGGACTGTTTTCACCGTTTCCATGTGGTATGTGGTGTCTATGATATTGAAGTTTTATATAGACAATTACACGAGCTATTCGGTAATATACGGAAGTATCGGAACTTTGTTCGCCATGGGTCTGTGGATAAACTGCATTTCCCTTGTTATTCTTGCGGGCGGGCAGATAAATGCACTTTTTTGTGACGATGAATTTATGGACAGAATAAGGAATATAAAAAAATGAAACTCAGATCCGTTGTATCTCCCGATATGGGCGAAAACTGCTTTATCGCTATATGTGAAGAAACAAAAAAGGCGGTAATAATCGACCCCGGTTCAAGGGCAAATGATATTAAAAAAATAATAAATGATGATAGTTTGAGCGTTGAGTATATTTTAATGACACACTGCCATTACGACCATATAGGCGCTCTTAAAGAAGTGGCGGAATTTACAAAGGCTCCCGTGGTGATAGCTCAGGGAGAAGAAGTCATCGCCGAAAGTGCGGTTTATAATCTTTCAGAGTATTTTGCAGGTGCAAAAACGGTTAAATACGACAAAGTCGCAAAAGACGGAGAGCATTTTAAAGCAGGGCAAATGGATATAGAGCTTATCTTAACTCCGGGGCATACTCCCGGCGGATGCTGTTATTATTTTAAGAATGAAGGAGTGCTTTTCAGCGGAGATACACTGTTCTTTCTGAGTATAGGCAGAACGGATTTCCCTTTGGGAAGCACCGAAGAAATTGAAAAAAGTATAAGGCAAAAACTTTACCTTTTGCCAGACGATACAAAGGTATTTCCCGGGCACGGTCAGGCTACGACAATAGGCTTTGAAAAGAAAAACGGCGAATTTACAAGTATATAAAAAGCGTTAACCACCCGAATTTGGGTAAATGAAATCTCATCATGCAAATCAAATATCTGTCGTGAACGATAAAAAAATAGTCGTCTAATAAATGATCCCCTTGGAGCAGTTTCATATTTCTGTTCTGAGGGGATCTTGTTTGATATGGTTGACGGTTACGTGTTTACCTTACGGTTATCGTAAATTGAACCTTTTCGTTGGTGTTGCTGTTTTCGCAGAGGATGTTGGTTGTTCCTTTGCTTATAGCTGTTATCTCACCGTTATAAAGTCTTGCAACCGATTTATCGTAGCTTGTTATGTCGTATCTTGATATTCTTTCGTCAAGATAGCTCTCTATGTCTATGCTGTTGCCTGCCTTTATGCTTAATTCAACGGCGTTGTAGTTTTTGTTTACCTTTACGTTGAAGCGGTAGTTTGTGCTTCCGTTTGCCTTTATTGTTGTCGTTCCCGTACTCTTTGCGGTGATGATACCGTCCGATACTCTGCATACGCTCTTGTCGCTTACGCTCCACTCGTATCTGGCGGGATCCTTTGCAAGGTAACCGCTTATATCTACGTTGTCATCGGGATTTAAGTATATGTCTATGCTCTCGTAATTATTCTTTATTGAGGAAGAAGCTTTTGATACCTTGGCGGGTGTTGCGGACTCGTTGCTGTTTACGCTTACATAGAATGTGTAGTTGTAGCCGTTGTAATCGGAGTATGCCTTGATCTCGGCTGTGCCTGCCTTTACGCCTCTTACTACGCCGTAGCTTGTTACGGTCGCTACACTTTTGCGTCTGCTTTCCCATTTGTAATCGTCTGCATTTCCCGCAACATACTGTGCAAGATTTTTCTTGTCGCCTGCGTATAAGGTTATGTCTTTAGATTTGTTGTAAGCGGCTTTTTTTACGTAGCTTGATTCTGTTACGGTAATATCAAATACAACTGTTTCGTCATAGCTTATAGCGGCTATTTGTGTATATCCGGGGTTGTTTGCATATATTACTGTATCTCTGTCGGTGCTTGCAACGTGCTTGTTGTCGATCTTCCATTCATACATGCGTCCTTCAAATGAAAGGTAAGGGTATACATTGGCTGTGTCGCCTTCTTCAATATTTAAGCTTACTCTTCTTTCGTAAGTATAGTCGGACATATATACGTCGTCAAGTATATCTGCATGTGCGGGTATGTAAGCGGCACTTAAAAATGTTGCCGATATGAGTAAAGATGTCATTATTTTTGCTGCTGTATTTTTCATGGTGATTTCTCCTTTATATTTAAAGTGGTTTGTTGTTTGTTATGTCAACATTCTACACCATGATTAGTCACAGAAGCGTCACAAAAAAGACTGCGAAATTTCGCAGCCTTTTTAAGCTTATCGGCTTTCGCCGTATTTGATATCCCTGTTTATATCGAACAGGTCAAGTT
>CAMOYW010000024.1 GCA_946630405.1 uncultured Clostridia bacterium
CGCTGCACGGAGCGTCCACGATTATCTTGTTGAAGAATAATGGGAGTTTGTCCGCAAGCTTTTCGGGGTATTCGTTTGTGACGACGGCGTTCGGTATGCCCGCAAGCTCTATGTTTTTGGCAAGGGCTTTGCATCTTCCCGTGCTCACATCGTTTGCCACTATGATTCCCGTGCCGTTAAGCTTCGCGGCGACCTGCGTGCTTTTTCCGCCGGGTGCGGCGCACATATCAAGCACCCTGTCGCCTTCTTCTATGGGGAGCATGGCTCCCGTACTCATTGCGGACGGCTCTTGTATATAATAAAGCCCTGCCGTATAGTATGGATGCTTGGCAGGGCGAAAGCTTGTGCCGTCGTAGTAGAAGCCTTCTTTACACCAGGGAACGGGTGTAAGAGAGGCATTTAGGCGAGTTTCAAGCTCCTTTGGAGATATTTTCAGCGTGTTTGCACGCATGCCGTACAGTCTCGGCTCCGAAAAGCTTGCGATGTAAGCATCAAATTCATCTCCGAGGAGAGTCTTCATTTTGTCTGTGTATTGCTTAGGTAATTGCATATTTTAATCGTCTATGTGTGAAAGATCCAATAAAGAACCCAATTGCAGGTCGTATTGTTCGGGCTTTATACCCACAAAGCCGTGCTCGGGATATAAGGAAAGTCCGCTTATATAAAGGCTTCTGCCTATCTCGTAAAATTCCACGCTTAAAAACGGGATGTTTTGCGAAAGTTTTTCGGCAATGTCAAGCATGTTTTCGTAGTTGTAGGGCGTTTCAACACCGTATTCATTGTTGGGGAAGCCCCATGTGCAGTCAAGGTGTTCCCACGAGGCATCGTATATGTCGGATTTTTTGTCATTTCTGTTTTTGTCCGAGTAGACGGCGGTGTATTTGGGGGTGCCGTTAAAGCAAAGCACACGGTAATCTATGGGCTCCAAATTCGCTTTGTCGTCCAAAAACGCCTCGGCTATTATTCGCCTGTTAAGGTCTTTATACGGCCATTCTCTGCCCTCCAAGGAGTAATCGCTTTGCATGTAGCCGTTCATTTTGGCTCGTATCTCGGCTCTGTCGAGGTTGTATGTATCTTTGCAGATGTAGTGATAGCCTCTTCCGTGGGTGCATTTAAGCACATATCCGTGTAAAAATGCTTCATGCACTATCTCGTCGTAGCTGCCGAATATTCCCAAAAGGGGTATAAGATTTTCCTCTCCGACTCTTTCAGCGATATAGTCTCTTTGCTCAAGCTTGTCGCAAATAACCGAATAAACGGGGTTGTGGTCGTTAAGTTTGAGCCATTGTATTTTTTCGTTGAGAGTTTGAGGCGAAGCGAGATTAAGCTCTCTGCCTGTGCCTTTTTTAAATTCCTTTGCTATATATTTTTCGTCGCTCATACCGTTGTCGAGCTTTGAAGTTATGCCTTTGAATAATGATGAAATTCCCATTTTATCCTCCTGTATGTCAGTCTACAATAGGTAAAAAGTAATTCCCGTATACCCTCCCCGTTTGTAATTATAGCACCAAATGTTGTTTTTGTGTTTAAGGCATTAAAAATGAAATATAATTGTAACAAAAGCATTGAAATTATAATGAAAAAATGGTATTATTATATATCAATAAAGAATATTAAGGAGGTTTTGCTATGGCGGAAATCAAGGCGGGTACGAACGGAGATAAATATATACCTTATTCGGAAAGAACAGGCGAAAGCTCTGTGGTTTATTTTACGAGAGATCTCTCTGCCGAGGGACTTATAAAGATATATAAAAGAGTGTCGGAGCACATGAAAGGCAAGGTCGCCGTAAAGCTTCACACGGGCGAACAGCACGGCCCCAATATTATTCCTCGCCCCTGGGTCAAGGAACTTATAGACAAAGAGCTTAAAGGCGCAAATATAATAGAGACCAACACCTACTACGAGGGCGACAGATTTACGACCGAACAGCACAGAAAGACCCTTGAGGTAAACGGCTGGACGTTCTGTCCCGTGGATATAACCGATGAGGACGGGACTGCCATGCTTCCCGTAAAAGGCGGCAAGTGGTTTACACAAATGAGCGTGGGCAAGAATATGCTCAACTACGACTCCATGCTTACCCTTACGCATTTTAAAGGGCATATGATGGGCGGATTCGGCGGAAGCAATAAAAACATAGGTATAGGCTGCGCCGACGGAAGAATAGGCAAAAAGATGATACATACCTGTGAAGGCTCCGACGATATGTGGTCGATAGCCATGGAAGAATTGATGGAAAGGATCTCCGAGTCTACAAAGGCAACGGTGGATCACTTCGGCGAAAACAACGCCTTTATAAACGTTATGAGGAATATGAGCGTATCCTGCGACTGTGAGGGCGTGAGAGCACAGCCCGTGGTAACTCCCAATGTGGGCATAGTGGCATCTTTGGACATACTTGCGGCAGATCAGGCAAGTGTTGATATGATATATGCCATGGAGGAAAAGGACAGACATGCACTCGTTGAGAGGATAGAGACCAGACACGGTTTAAGACAGCTCAGCTATATGAAAGAACTCGGAATGGGTAACGATAAATATACTCTTGTGGATATAGATAACGAAGATAAGATAATAGATGCCAAAGAGGCTGTAAAGGGCGTAAAACCTTTTAAAAAGGAATGAGGGGATAATATGAGTAACACGGTAATAACGATATGCAGGCAGTATTGCAGCGGAGGAAAGGACGTGGGAAAGGCGCTTGCCGAAAGGCTCGGCTACACCTTCTACGACAATGAGCTTATAGTTATGGCGGCAAAGGAAGCGGGCTACCCCGAAAGTACCTTCCAAAGGGTGGACGAAGTTGCCACAAATTCGCTTCTTTACTCACTTGTGCTTGGAACTTACGGAACTTACGGTGAAGGCAATATGCCTGATAATGACAAGCTTTTCGGTATACAGTCGGATATCATCCGCAATGCCGCAAAGGAAAACAACTGCGTTATCATAGGCAGATGTGCCGACTACGTTCTTCGTGAAGAGGAAAAGCTTGTAAAGGTGTTTATAAGAGCGGATATGGATTTCAGGATCGAAAGATATCTTAAGCTTTTCGGACCTCCCGAGGGAAAGACTGCGGAGGCTGTTATCAGAAAGACCGATAAAAGACGTGCCGCTTACCACAAGTTTTATTCGGGCGAGCTCTGGGAAGAGCTTGAAAACTACGATCTTGTGATCAATACGGCAAAAGTCGGTCTTGACAAGGCTGTCGATATTATTGCGGACTATGCCGCAATGCTTAAATAATAATGGGCTTTTTGGTAAATTTCACAAAAAAGCTTGCGGATACGGATTTTGAACCCTTTTTACCTTTGACGGATATAAAAGACCCTTCGGAAGATAAGCTGAACGATTCGACGAAACTTATGACTATGACCAAGCATTTGGGTACTACCGACTATATGGTGGTGACCTTTGATGCGGATAAGTTTTCGGGAGCCGATTTTTTCAAAGGGGTTCGGGAATATTTTGAAAAAACGGGATTTAAAGGCATACTCCTTTTTGTGGCGGAAAGCGAAAAGCCGGGCGACGCGCTTAAAAGCCTTTGCACGAGAGATATGGAGCTTGACGGCTCCGTTTGCGAACTTTGCTGGGTAGTCTCCCTTTCCGAAAAAGAAATGTTTGTTTTGGGCGAACAGCCCGACAAGCTCATAGGTATAGAAAATGCGGTAAGATCTGCTTTGGATCTTGAAGATGATACTTCCGAGATAAGCCTGAAGGAGCTTTTGGCAAGGAAACAAGTCAAAAATGCAAAGCTTATAAAAAGCCGCGTGCCGAAGGTGACTTATGCTCTTATAGCCGTTGATCTTTTTTTGCTTTTTGTGACTGGACCCGATCCCGATACGGCGCTTCTTAACTCTCTCGGAGGTCTGTCATATGAAAGTGTGCTTTCGGGTGAGTACAACAGGCTGTTAACCTATATGTTTTTGCACGGGTCGGTCATGCACTTTTTGTCAAATGCACTTTCGCTTTATATCATAGGTTCAAGAGCGGAGCAATATTACGGTTCGCTTGCCTATCTGCCGATATATATACTTTCGGGCATAGGTGCGGGACTTATGAGTATTACCTTTAATTCGCACCACAGCATTGCCGTGGGAGCTTCGGGGGCTATATGCGGCTGTCTCGGAGCGATACTTGCGTACACCTTTATAAAAAAGCGTTCCGCGGGCGGACTTGACTGGATAATGCTTTTGATATTTGCTGTTATGAGTATCGGAGGCAGTGCCATGATAGAAGGTGTGGACAACTTCGGACATATAGGCGGATTTTTGAGCGGACTTGCAATAGGTGCGCTTTACTGCCTGCTTACACGGAAAAATGGAAAAACTGTCGATTCTGAACAATAGAATAAAAACCCTGGGTGAGGAACGATTCAATAAAAGGGTCGTACTCGGAAACGGCAACGAAAATGCCGATATAGTGCTTGTGGGAGAAGCTCCCGGAGCGGAGGAGGAAAAACAGGGCTTGCCTTTTGTGGGCATGGCAGGCGGTATACTCAAAGACCTTACAGACAGGTTGGAGCTAAAGGGGCTGTATATCACAAACACCGTGAAGATACGCCCCACAAAGCCGAGCCCGAAAACGGGAAAACCCGTAAACAGACCGCCTAACAGAGAAGAACTTGATTTTTTTATCCCGTTTTTGTTTGAGGAGATAGAGCTCATTTCGCCTAAAGTTGTGGTAACTCTCGGAAACACGCCGTTAAGGGCATTTATGCAAAATAATAAAGCGGTCATAGGTGATTGTCACGGCAGGGGATTGCCGTTTGGCATAAACGGCAAAAAGTTTACGCTATACCCCATGTATCATCCCGCATCGGTGATATATAACAGATCCCTTGAAGCGGTATTTATCAAGGACGGAGAGAATTTGTTGAATGAAAGAATTAATGGATGAAATATTGCTTCGGGTGGAAAAGCCGGGTAGATATATCGGAAATGAAATAAATATGGTAACGAAGCCACTTGAAAAAGTGGCTGTTCGTTTTGCATTTTGTTTTCCCGATGTGTATGAGGTGGGTATGAGCCATCTCGGCTTGCAGATACTCTACTTCTTTTTGAACAGGAGGGAGGACGTGTATTGCGAGCGTGCGTTTGCGCCGTGGACGGATATGGAGGCACTTATGCGTGAAAACGAAATGCCTTTGTATTCCCTTGAAACGTTTACCCCTCTTAAAGAGTTCGATTTCGTGGGCTTTACGCTTCAGTACGAGATGAGCTATACAAACGTTTTGAATATGCTTGACCTTGCAAATATTCCCCTGCTTGCAAGCGAAAGAGGGGAAGACGACCCTATAATAATCGGGGGCGGTCCTTGTACATACAATCCCGAACCGCTTGCGGATTTTTTTGATATTTTTTACATAGGTGAGGGCGAAGTGTCCTACGATGAACTGCTCGACCTTTACAAGAGCGTAAAAAGCGAAGGGGGAAGCAGGGATGAGTTTTTAAAGAAAGCGCTTAAGATACCCGGTATATATATCCCGAAATTTTACGATATAAGCTATAATGAAGACGGTACGATAAAAGAGATAGCGCCGAATCACCCCGATGCACCCAAAACGATACGCAAGGTCATATGCAAAAATATGGACGAGGTGTTCTACCCCGAAAAGCAGCTTGTACCTCTCATAGAAACGGTACACGACAGAGTCACTCTTGAAGTGTTCAGAGGGTGTATAAGAGGGTGCCGTTTTTGTCAGGCGGGTTATGTTTACCGCCCCGTAAGAGAGAAACAGCCCGAAAGGCTTTTGAAACTTGCGGATAAGCTGATAGAAAGTTCGGGACATGAGGAGATAAGTCTGTCAAGCCTTTCGACGGGGGATTATACTCATTTTAAGCCTCTTGCCGAAGGACTTTTGGATAAATTTACAAAGAGCAATGTAAGTATATCTCTTCCGTCTTTAAGGATAGATGCCTTTTCTCTTGATCTTATGGATAAGGTTCAGGCTGTGAGAAAGTCGGGGCTTACCTTTGCTCCCGAAGCGGGCACACAAAGACTCAGGGACGTAATAAATAAGGGTATAACCGAGAAGGAGATACTTGACGGCTGCGGACTTGCCTTTGAGGGCGGCTGGTCGAGAGTGAAGCTCTATTTTATGGTGGGACTTCCCACGGAGACCGAAGAGGATCTTCAGGGTATTGTGGATCTTTCCGATGCGATAGTGATGAAGTATTTTGAAATACCCAAAGAGGAAAGGAAAAAGCGTCCTCCCGTTACGGTCACGGCAAGTTCGTCGTGCTTTGTGCCGAAGCCTTTTACGGCATTTCAGTGGGAGCCGCAATCCACGCCCGAAGAATTTTTGGCAAAGACCCATTATGTTAAAACTCACATGAAGCGTAAGCAGGTAAGATATATTTACCACGAGCCCGACTTAAGCTCCCTTGAAGGTGTGCTTGCAAGGGGCGACAGAAGGCTTGGGAAACTGCTTTTGAGAGTGTGGGAACTCGGAGCAAAATTTGACAGTTGGAACGAATTGTTTAAATACGACCTTTGGCTCAAAGCCTTTGAGGAAACGGGCATATCCGCTCACTTTTATGCCAACAGGCGAAGAAGCTACGACGAGGTGCTCCCGTGGGATCATATCTCCATAGGGGTAAGCAAGCGCTTCTTTATTGAAGAGGCTGAGAGAGCAAGAAAAGAACAGGTCACGCCAAATTGTCGTACGGAATGTCAAAACTGCGGAGCGAAGTGCTTTGGCGGAGGTGTTTGCTTTGAATAGATATAGGGTCACATTTTCAAAGACCGACAGGATGATATACATAGGTCATCTCGATTTGCTCAAATACTTTCAGAGAGTAATAAACCGTGCCGACCTTCCTATAGAGTATTCAAAGGGATTTAATCCTCACCAGCTTATGAAGTTTGCCATACCGCTTCCTCTCGGAATGAGGGGAGAGGCTGAATGTCTGGATATAAGGCTGACGGAGGATATGAGTGAGGAGGCTGTGTTTTCCGCTTTTGAAGATTCCCTCAGTGAGGGGATAGGGCTGAAAAGCGTGAGAAAGCTTTCGGACGGTGAGGATAACTGCGCAAGTGCCGTTCATTATGCCGATTACATTGCAAAGCCTAAAGACATGGTCACGGGGCTTGAAGATGTGATCGAAAAAACGCTTGCGGCAAACAGTATAGAGATAGAAAGAACCGTCAAGAAAAAGACCAAAGTTACGGAGATACGTCCACTTATACATTCTTTGAATGAGGAAAACGGGGTAATATATCTCACCCTTGCTACGGGCTCACAAGGGAACCTTAAAGCCGAAGATATGCTTAAATATTTGTATCAAAAAGCCGAAAAGGAATTTGTGCCGTATCGGGTGCAGATAACAAGAACGAGGTTGTACAGCGATATAGGGGTACCCTTATGAACAAGCTTTATATTCAGGGAGTGCCTTCGGATTATGAGGCGGTGCTTGTAAAGGACGGAGAAATGTGCGAGTACTTTACACAAAGCCTTGACGAGGAAGTTTCCGTCGGTGATGTGTACCTTGTGCGTATTGAAAAGGTCACCAAAGGAAATATGGTCTTTGTTCGTCTTCCGGGCGGAGAGCTTGCCTTCGTGCAGGCGGGCAAAAAGGAAAGCTACAAAGGCGGTATGCTTCTGCCTATGACGGTCACGAAGCTTTCCTCGGGAGAAAAGCTTACATGCGGAGAGTTTAAAATTGCCGTAACGGGAAGATACTGCGTTGCGGAAAATAAAGGCGGCTCCGTGGGTATCAGCAAAAAGATCGAAGACGAGGAACTGAGAAACAGGCTTTTTGAGCTTGCAAACGGATGTAAACCGAATGAAGCAAGCATTGTTATAAGAACTTCTGCTTCGGAAGCGGATGAGGCGGAAATAAAAAAAGAAATAGAAAACAATATATCAAAAATATCGGAGATAGAGGAAAGGGCAAGATATGAGTCCGAAATACGGCTCATGTACAAAGCGGAACCCTATCTTCACATTGCTGTAAGGGATCTGCTGAAAGAGGGAGACGAACTTGCGGTAAATACAAAAGAGATGTATAATGAGCTTGTGCCTTTTTTTGCCCCAAAGCTTACGGCAGAGGAAGATATGCTTTCGGCTCTTTGTTTAAGGGGCAAGACCGCAAAGCTTTTTGAAAGAAGAGTTTGGCTTAAAAGCGGGGCAAACATAGTAATAGATAAAACAGAGGCGATGACGGTAATTGATGTAAATTCGGGCAGAGCCACCGCCAACACTTCCTCCGAGAGGATAAATAAAGAAGCGGCAAAGGAAATTGCAAGACAGTTGCGTTTAAGGAACATTTCGGGTATAATAATAGTCGATTTTATAGGAGCAAGGGATCCGAACATAGGCGGAGAGTTGTGTGCCTATTTAAGAAAAGCGGTCAAAGGCGACAGACTTAAGGTCAATGTCGTGGGAGCGACCGAGCTTGGTCTTGTGCAAATGACAAGACAGAGAAGATATAAAGAAAT
>CAMOYW010000025.1 GCA_946630405.1 uncultured Clostridia bacterium
TCATCTTCATCTCAACGGAAAACTGCGCCACAAGCCGCTTTAGCTCCTTTGCATGCTCGTACTGCGGATTTACGATCTCCAAATGATAGTACTTATCGGGGTCGGAAACGGAACCCGAACACAAAAAAGAAGCGGTTATATACGCCCTCTTGCAGCAAACATTGCTTACAACAAGCGGATCTATGAGAGACTCGGTATTTATATCAAGCCTGCTTTTTGCTTTTGTTGAGGACAATATGTCCCTGCAAACATCCTCATCATTCACGGACAAAACATTGCCGTTTATATTACATTCACTTGAGTACGCTTCACCGAGTATTGCGGCGATCCTGCCCAGCACAAAAGAATTCTCACTTCTGAACATGAGAAGATCCTTTTTTTCGGATAATTCACCGCAAAGGTTTATATACGCAAGCAACTCCGCAATAAGGCAATGTCTGCTTTCGACGGGATGAGAGCATATTTCCTCTTTGATAATATGCGAAAATGATAATTTATACATTTAATTCTACTATTGCACAGCTTTTTTGTCAATTGTTAAAACTTAACACTTTTGGGCAAAAAACAATGTATTTTTAACAATTTTTAACAATAAGGCTATATTTTTTCAAAACGGCTTTATTCAAATATGTCAAGCTGTTCCTTGATATTGTTTGCCGACTTGTCAATATCGTGAATAAAATGCCCCGTTGTGGGGATCTTCGTGCATCTGTAATATTCGAGATTTTCGGAGGCAAAGCCTTGCTTTTCAAGCATGGCACTGAGTTTGCTGTTCTTTTTGAGATTGAACACCTGCACTCCCGACGAGCTTTTTGTCTGTTTGAGAGGTATGAGAGAAGAGTCTATGAGCATAGCCTTATCCTTATCTCTCAGCAAAACAATATCCTCGTCGTTTTCAAGATACATTGCGTTTACAAGCGGCGATTTGTTTCCGTAGGCATTTATAAGCTTCTTCCTTGCGGTCTTTGTTTCGTAAGCACTCATCTCGACCTTTGAGACCTTGCCGTTTTCAAAGGCGAAAAGCATATATCCCTTGTAATCGTGATTTAAGGTCATGTATACGGCTTTTTCGTCATCTTCCATGGCAAGAATGTTGTTCATATACTCGCCCAAAGCACTTGCCTTACATTCCGCAATTTCGTGGCATCGTATTTTATAAACGTTGCACTTATCCGAGAATATGAGTATCTCCTGCTTATTGTTCGCCTCTATCTCCTGTATTATCCTGTCACCCTCTTTGAGCTTATGCTCTGATGCACCTCTGAGAGATACAAGAGTGATCTTTTTAAGATAGTTTTCTTTTGTGAGGAAAAGCTTTACTCCGTAATCGGGTATGAAATCCTCGGTATCCACCTTCACAAGTTCCGTCTCGCCTATAATATCGGTCTTTCTGTCGATACCGTACTTTTTGCTTACCCTTTTAAGATCCTCTATAATGATATTGTTTACAAGGTCTTTGTTTTCAAGTATTCTGCCCAGAAGATATATTTCCTCTTCAAGGTCGCGTATATCTTCCGTTCTTTTCAAAAGATATTCTTTGTTCAGGTTGCGCAGCTTTATCTCAGCCACATATTCCGCCTGAACTTCGTCTATCTTAAAGCCTTTCATAAGATTGGGGATGACCATACTGTCCTCCTCAGTATTTCTTATGATCTTAATGGCTTTGTCTATGTCAAGAATTATCTTGGCAAGACCATGCAAAAGGTGTAATTTTTCCTTCTTCTTTTCCAGATCATAGGCAGTTTGTCTTTCTATACATTCCTGCCTGAATTTTATCCACTCGTCAAGTATTTGCTTGATACCGAGCTGACGGGGAGACCCGTCTATAAGAACATTGAAATTACAATTAAAAGTGTCGCAAAGCGGTGTCAGCTTATAAAGCTTTGCCATAAGCATATCGGGGTCGGCATTTCTCTTAATATCAATGGCGATACGAAGACCTTCAAGGTCCGTTTCGTTTCTTATATCATTTATTTCCTTAAGTTTCCCCGTTTTTACAAGGGAAATAATTTTATCTATGATGACCTCGATCGTGGTCGAATACGGTATCTCGTATATCTCTATAAGGCTGTTCTTCTTATCGTAACGGTACTTTGCCCTTACCTTGAAACCGCCCTTGCCCGTTTCATATATTTTGTTTATCTCGTCCTCATTGTAAATAAGTTCTCCGCCCGTCGAAAAATCAGGGGCTTTGAGATATTTTTTAAGGTCTGTTTTGGGATTTTTGATATAGTTGACGGTAGCATTACATACCTCTTTTAAGTTAAAAGAGCATATAGTGCTTGCCATAGATACTGCAATTCCCTGATTGGGATTTACCAGTACATTCGGAAAACTTGTGGGGAAAAGCACGGGTTCCTTAAGAGTGCCGTCATAGTTATCTACAAGGTCTACCGTGTTTTTATCTATGTCTTTAAATATTTCCTCACAAAAGGTGTCAAGCTTAACTTCTGTGTATCTTGAAGCGGCATAAGCCATATCTCTTGAAAAGGTCTTTCCGAAGTTACCCTTTGAATCCACAAGCGGGTGCAAAAGAGCGCCGTTGCCTCTTGACAGACGCACCATCGTCTCATATATGGTGGCATCGCCGTGAGGATTAAGCTTCATTGTCTGACCCACAACATTTGTAGACTTTGTCCTGTCTCCCTTTAAAAGCCCCATTTTATACATTGTGTACAAAAGCTTCCTGTGGGCAGGCTTAAAACCGTCTATGGCAGGTATCGCTCTTGATACGATCACGCTCATGGCATAGGGCATGTAGTTTTGTTCAAGAGTATCGGTTATATTCTGTTCTATGTAATTCATCAGCTCAACTCCGTCAGATCAATATATCTGCTGCCAAAATCCCTTATGTGTTCCTTACGAGCGTTTATATTGTCGCCCAAAAGCATATCGAATATTTTTGCCGTCTTTTTTACTTCTTCTGGCATAACGCAGATAAGCCTTCTCGTTTCGGGATTCATGGTGGTCTGCCACATCATCTCGGGTTCATTTTCTCCGAGACCCTTAGACCTTTGTATCTTGTACTTCTTATCTTTTACCTTTTTTGCGAGTATGTCCGTTTTTTCCTTTTCGGTAAAGGCAAAATACGTGTTTTTGCCGCAGTTTATCTCATAAAGCGGAGACTCCGCTATAAATACCTTATGCTCGTCAATAAGAGTAGGTACAAGGCGGTAAAGCATTGTAAGTATAAGCGTCCTTATCTGAAAGCCGTCCACATCCGCATCGGTGCAGATTATTATTTTATTCCACCTGAGCTGTTCCAGATCAAAACTGTTCAGATCCTTATTATGCTTTGTATGTATCTCCACTCCGCAGCCTAAGACCTTTAAAAGATCCACGATAATATCACTTTGGAATATCCTGTCATAGCTTGCTTTAAGGCAATTTAAGATCTTGCCTCTGACGGGCATGAGCCCTTGAAATTCGGCATTCCTTCCGAGCATGCACGCTCCGAGAGCGGAATCGCCCTCCACTATGTACAATTCTCTTCTTGATACATCCTTTGTGCGGCAGTTTACAAACTTCTCCACACGGTTATTCATATCTATGGAACCCGTGAGTTTCTTTTTAATGTTGACCCTTGCTTTTTCTGCCGTTTCACGGCTTCTTTTATTTATAAGCACCTGATTTGCGATCCTGTCGGCATCCGCTTTGCTTTCGATAAAATAAACCTCAAGCTGCTGTTTCAAATAGTCGGCTATCGCATCTTGTATAAATTTATTGGTAATGGATTTTTTGGTCTGATTTTCGTAGCTTGTAATAGTCGAAAACGAATTGATAATAAGAATAAGACTGTCTTCGATATCGGAAAATACAAGCTTCTTTTCGTCTTTTTTATAGAGATTGTTATTTTTGATGTAAGAATCTATCGCAGCCACAAATGCGGAACGTACAGCCTTATCGGGTGAGCCGCCGTGCTCCAAAAAGCTTGAATTATGATAGTATTCCAGAGCGTTTATCTCATTGTTAAAGCAAAATGCAACTTCAAATTTAAGCTTATATTCGGGCTTGTCTTCACGATCTCTGCCCTTTGTTTCCGTGGAAAGGTACTGTACACTCGTTATTTCCTTTTCTTCAGAAAGCTCTGTAATATAGTCCTTTATGCCGTTTTCATAGCAGAACGTTTCTTCCTCGCCCGTTCTCTCATCCTTAAGCAAAAATGTTAGCCCCGCGTTGACTATACACTGCCTTTTAAGCACGTCTTTAAAATAATCAACGGGGATATTTATATCCGTAAATACGTCCTTATCGGGCTTCCAACGGATACTTGTGCCCGTTTTCTTGCCCGAATACGGCTCTTTGTTAAGTCCGCCTATATTCTCGCCCTTTTCAAAGTGAAGCGTATATCTATGACCGTCTCTCAGTATCTCAACGTCCATATATTCGGAGCTGTACTGGGTAGCGCAAAGTCCCAACCCGTTAAGTCCCAAACTGAACTCATAACTGTCCGCATCATTATTGGAATACTTTCCGCCCGCATAAAGTTCGCAAAAAAGAAGTTCCCAATTGTATTTTTCTTCGACCTGATTATAATCAACGGGAATACCCCTGCCGTGGTCTGTGACTGTAATGTCGTTATCTTCACCGAGAGTTATTTCTATCTTTGTGCCAAAGCCTTCTCTTGCCTCATCAATGGAATTTGACAATATCTCAAAAACGGAATGTTCACATCCTTCAAGTCCGTCCGAGCCGAATATTACCGACGGGCGAAGTCTTACTCTGTCGGCACCCTTAAGGCTTTTGATACTGTCATTATTATATTCGGTATTTGTATTTATATCAGCCAAAACGCTTCTCCTATCAACTCTTTACACGAAAAAAAGCGGTTTACAACCGCAAAAAATTCCGCACACTCTCTCTCGACAGTCTTCCACCGGCGTTTCCCGAAAAAATAAGCTCAAATCAAGCACCCTTGAGTCACATGATGCAAGCTGCTTAGTGCTGCTTCCTTCCGGACCTGACACGATTCACAACCGCCCCATTGCACAAGACTTGACTCTCAACACCTACCAGACGGGTCAGACCCGACAGTCAAAAGCCTCAATCGATCTTCATCTCTGCTGTAGCGGATTGCAGATTACAGGACCCCGCTAATTTCCCGACCAGTGCGGAACAAATGGATTTTATTATAATTTACCCGATTTGTCAAGTAGCAAAAATGCACCGTATTCTGCCGTTTATCGTTGTTGACCTATTAATACACTTTTACACACGGCACAAAAACATATTATCGGGGGTATAAAAAAACAAGTTTTTTACACCCCCGACACGAACACTTTTCACACTCTATTTAAACTTTATGTATGCTACTTTAACACTACATCACATCAAGATCTACGGGCATTTTATACCCACTGTCAAGTGACTTTTGCAATATGTGCGCCACATCCGAAGATGTAAATATGCCGTCACCGTCTACATCCGTAAAAAGCCGAAAAACGGCAGGATATTTTTCTTCGATAGAAAGCACAAATTCACTGCGTAGCACCTTTTGCATCAAAAGTGCGGCATCTTCGGCGGTTACATAGTTGTCACAATTCACATCTCCGCTTATATGGCGATCGTAACCGGGTGCGACATAGCTCTCTGTAAATCCCACATAAAATACATCTCTGCGGGCAAGTATAGCTTCCGCTATGGCGATACTTTCTTCTTTCGTGGATGAATCGATACACAAGGAATAAACGGTCGTGTACTTTTTGTCTATTCCAAAAAATGTACGACTTGCTTTTATCTCCTTAACTCCATATCCCTTAAAATGATCGATCGTCAACGTGAAATCGGGCGCACTGAACTCAGGCTCTGTCATCACATCTATCAAACTCAGATCGATATTGTCGGTCGGTCCGGAAAGCCGAACATCTTCATAGCTGACCTCAATACTGTCCATTTGAGCAAGATACTCTTCGGGCGAAAGAGAAAAAATATCCGCGGCATACGTATATACCGCACTCAGCTGAAAGACAGCAATGATCGCAAGCAAGCGCATAAATAAACATCGATATTTAGATCCACTCATCGTGATCCCCCCTTTGACTTTAACATAAATATATTATAGCACAAATCGCACAAAAACACAATTATTATTATTATTATTATTATTTTAACTCTTATAGGCGTTAATGTATAACGGCATCGATCTCAATACATTTGAATAAAAAAAGGGGGTCTCTATCGGGACAAAAGAAGGAAAAACGGATCAATTTAAACCAAATAAAAAAAATCCCGCCCTCCGAAAACTATCGGAAAACGGAACTCCTGAAGCTGATAACGGGAGTCGGACCCGTGACCTCAACACTACCAATGTTGCGCTCTACCTCCTGAGCTATATCAGCACACTTTTTGACAACGGATTGATTATACTATATCATTTAAAAAATGTCAATGATTTTTTTGTATTTTTTCAAATCCGTAAGTTGCACTTGTTGACAATTCGCCGCCCTTAAATTATAATATCCGAAAAATACAGCGAAGTAAATACGGTACCGAATATGTTCAACATACAAGAAGAATTAAAAAAGCTTCCCGACTCTCCCGGGGTCTACATAATGAAAAACTCCGAGGGCAACATAATATACATCGGCAAAGCCAAGATACTTAAAAACAGAGTAAGACAGTATTTTCAGAACTCATCCAACCACAGTTTGAAAGTTCGCCGAATGGTCGAAAATATAGCTTCGTTTGAATATATAATAACGGCAAACGAAGTGGAAGCTCTTATACTTGAAAACAACCTGATAAAGAAAAACACTCCCAAATACAACATTCTCTTAAAGGACGACAAGACCTACCCCTACATAAAGGTGACGCTCGGCGAAAAATTTCCCCGTGTTATGGTCACAAGGCAGCATCTTAAAGGGAAAGACAGATATTTCGGGCCATACACCAGCGGTATGTCCGTAAAGGAGATAACCGACCTTATCAAGCAGATCTGGTCGATACGCACCTGTTCAAAAAATCTGAGCGGAGAGCTTAATCTCCGACCCTGCCTTAATTATCACATAGGCAGATGCAAGGCTCCGTGCTGCGGCATGATAAGCGAAGAGGAATATATGCAGGATATTTCAGAAGTGCTGTCTTTTCTGGAAGGTAAAACCTCGGAGATCAAAAAAAGCCTTCAAAGCAAGATGGAAAACGCCTCGGAACGACTGGACTACGAAAAAGCAGCCGAATACAGAGATATAATAAACAGCTTAACCATTTTGGAACAAAAACAGGTCATAGAAACGGATGTAAGTGCCGAAAGGGATGTGATAGGCTTTGCAAGGCGAGAGGGCAATGCCATAATGCAGGTCTACTTCATTCGCGGCGGAAAGATCAGCGGAAGAGAACATTTTGTGATAAACGACTGCGAAGAACTTGAAAACAACGAGCTGATGACAGATTTTATCGAGCAGTTTTACAGCGGAACGGCATATGTACCCAAAGAGATAATACTTCAATGCGAAGTTACCGACTCGGAGCTTTTGACATCCTGGCTTTCCGAAGTAAAGGGGCAGACGGTCAGACTTCTTGTGCCCGTAAAGGGCGAGAGAAAAAGACTTGCCGACCTTGCAAGAAACAACGCCATGCTCACCCTCGACAAATTCGGAGCGGAGATCCTCAAAGAGCACCGCAAAACTTTGGGCGCACTTGAAGATATAAAAGAAGCCCTCGGTATAGATACACCGCTTACAAGAATAGAATCCTACGACATATCGAACCTCGGTGGCTACGAAAACGTGGCATCAATGGTCGTATTTGAAGACGGAGCTCCCAAAAAAAGCGACTACCGCAAATTCAAAATAAAAGGCTTCGTAGGGCAGGATGACTACGAAAGCATGAGAGAGGTAATATACAGACGCTTCAAACGCTATCTTGACGAGGAAAGCGGAGAAAACGAAAAAACATCCTTTAACAAACTCCCCGACATGATATTCGTAGACGGCGGTAAAGGACAGATCTCGGCAGTGCAAAGCTCACTTGATAAACTTAACATACATGTAAGAGTCTGCGGCATGGTAAAAGACGATAACCACCGAACAGACAGGCTTTTGTACAACGGCGAGGAAAAGCCTCTTGACAGATTTTCGGAAGGCTTTAAGCTTTTGACCAGAATACAGGACGAAGTCCACCGTTTCGCCATAGAATACCACAAAAAACTCAGAGGCAAGAACCGCCTGAAAAGTATTCTTGACGACATCCCCGGCATAGGTCCCAAGCGCCGCCTTGCACTTATGCACTATTTTAAGGACATAGAAGCCATAAAAGCAGCCTC
>CAMOYW010000026.1 GCA_946630405.1 uncultured Clostridia bacterium
CTGTAGCATTTGCAGATCCATTTTTTGAATAAGGGGGCAAAGAAATTTGAACCCTTAAAGCTGTTTCTGAAATCCTCCATGGTGGAGTGTCCGAAGTATACCACCTTTTTGCCCGCAAGCTTTGCAAGTTTTGCACGTATATAGGCATCGGGGAAAACGGTATTTATATGGATTATGTCGTAGCCTCCCCGTTTGCTTATGGAAACGGGGACATTTGCACTTTCAAGCATATGCTTTTGGTGGATTATGGCTTGACCGACTCCGCTTTTAATTACTACCCGGAGACTTCCGGGATATATGTAAACCTTCATATCAGTGTTCCGATAAATATTTTTCCGCTTCTTTTTTGATTTTGTCAAGAGGATGATTTTCGGCAACCTCTTGGTAATATTGTTTTGCAAGGGCGTAGTCACCGCTGTTGTTTGCTATTCTGGCAAGCTGATAGAGGGCGGAGTAACGCACTTCTTCGTTGCCCGTACAGCAGCTTATACACTTTTGAAAATAAAGTGTGGCGGATTCCGTGTCGCCTCTCAGCCTTGCATTTTCGCCGAGATCGTAATTTTTCTTGGCGGCTTCGGGAAGTAGTTTTTGCCTAAGCGAATTATATTGCTCGGTCGCCGAGGCGGAAAAGCCCGTAATTCCCAAAGAAAGGAGGGAATCGGCAGCCTGAGTAACATTGCCCGAAGAATACTGTGATTGTATTTCGTTGAGAGTTTTTAGCCTTTTTTGAAGTTCCTGCTCTCCTGTTGTATAAAGTCGGGAACTGAGATTTTCGTTTTCCGTTCGCAGCTCCGCAATGGTCTTATCGGCGTTTGCAAGTTGTTCTTCACGGTTTGCAATATCGATGCTGTATTTAAGCTCCGAATCCTTGTATGCCGCTTTGTACTCGCTTGTTATGGCGGGGAGCACGAGAACGCCCGCAATTATAGCGCACACAGCCATGCCGAAAAGGAAGCTGAACAACTTGTTGCCCGCGGAATATACCGCATTTATAAGTTTGGCGGTTTTTTTGCCGTATTCCTTGGTATCGGGCTCAACCTGTTCAAATTCCTTGAATCTTTCGGGACGAAGCTCCCTCATATACATAAGAGCAGTTTCGTTGTCTTTATCCATTTTAAGCACTCTGTTTATGCTTCTGAGTGCCTCGGCGTTTTCCTGCCTTTGCATTCGGCAAAGTGCCATGAGATTGTGGGCATCTACGAAATACTTATTGCTCTCTATTGCTTTTTTAAGCGTCATTACAGCCATATCCGTGTTGCCCTGCTTAAAATAGGAAAGAGCCATGTTGTAGTTTTTAATGCTGTCAAGTTTTGCTGTCTCATCCTTGGATTCGGCAACAGATCTTAAAAGCTTGTATGCCTGGTTGTTGCGCGAATTATCAAGGGAAAGAGAGTATTGCCAGCATATTACCGCTTCGGTTTGTCTGCCTATTCTGTGGTACACAAGACCGAGTAAATTTTGAGCATCGGTACATTCTTTACGGAAAGCAACGCTTTTTCTGAGCGAATGCATAGCTTCTGTGTATCTTCCGTCCCGTGTCTGCAAAAGCGCTTTATTGTAATATCTTACGGAGAGGTTGTACAGCCTTGAGCTTAGGGCGATATCCTGCCCGCAGCCTACGCATTTACTTCCGTTAAGTTCTATGCCGCAGTTGGGGCAATTCATTTATCGCTCCTGTCCGCAAGTGATTTTTCAAACACATGCAAAATATCCATTATATCTTCAATGTTGTTGTCGTTTGGAGCATCGCTTATTTCGTCGAGCTCGGGTAAAAAGCTGAATTTGGCAAGTTCATTTTTAAAGCTGAACATTATTCTTCATCCTTTTTGGCAATGGCGATAGATAGCTCTTCAAGCTGTTTTTCGTCCACTACATTGGGAGCATCGGTCAACAGACAGCTTGCATCCTTTACCTTGGGGAATGCGATAACATCTCTTATGCTTTCGGCACCCGAAAGGAGCATTACAAGTCTGTCAAGACCGAAGGCAAGACCGCCGTGAGGGGGTGCGCCGAATTTAAAGGCATCAAGCAGGAAGCCGAAACGCTCCTGTGCCACCTCGTCGGTAAAGCCCAAAAGCTTGAACATCTGCGCCTGTATATCGCTTCTGTGTATTCTTATAGAGCCGCCGCCGAGCTCACAGCCGTTTAATACCATATCATAGGCTTTTGCTCTGACATTAGCGACATTGCCGTTCATGTAGTCGTCAAGGTCTTCATCCATAGGTGAAGTGAAAGGGTGGTGAACGGCAACATAGCGCTCTTCTTCCTCGCTGTATTCAAACAGAGGGAATTCGGTGACCCAAAGAAGGTCGAATGTGCCTTCTTTGATGAGGTCGAGTCTTTTTGCAATGTCAAGACGCAATGCACCGAGTGCATCCCATACCACCTTGTTTTTATCGGCACATATAAGCACGAGGTCGTCCGTTTGTGCTCCTACGGTCTTGATTATATCGTTTAATTCGTCTTCGGAGAAGAATTTTGAAATGGTACTTTTTATGCCGTCCTCTTTAAGCTGAATGTAGGCAAGTCCCTTTGCTCCGTAAGTTTTTGCAACGTCTACAAGGGAATCTATCTGCTTTCTCGGCATGGCAGCGCAACCCGGTGCAACTATTGCACGAACGGAACCGCCGGATTCTATGGCACTTTTAAATACTATAAAGTCGGTGTTTTTTACGGTGTCTGTTATGTCACAAAGCTCAATAGCAAAGCGTGTATCGGGCTTGTCGGAACCGAAACGATCCATTGCTTCCTGCCACGGGATCCTTCTTAAAGGAAGTTCAATATCAATTCCCTTGACTTCTTTGAATATCTTTGCTATAAAGCGTTCGTTAAGAGCCATTACATCGTCTTCTTCTACGAAGCTGAGCTCCATATCTATCTGTGTAAATTCGGGCTGTCTGTCGGCTCTGAGGTCCTCATCTCTGAAGCATCTTGCTATCTGGAAATATTTGTCAAAACCCGAAACCATTAAAAGCTGCTTGAAAAGCTGAGGGCTTTGGGGCAGGGCATAGAAGTTGCCGGGGTGAACTCTGCTCGGTACAAGGTAGTCTCTTGCTCCCTCGGGAGTAGACTTTGTGAGCATGGGTGTTTCCACCTCTATAAAGCCTTCATCGCTCAAAAAGTTGCGTGCCGCCATTGTTACTTTGTGGCGGAGCATAAGTTTGTCAAGCACATTTGGTCTTCTGAGGTCAAGGTAGCGATATTTGAGCCTAAGCTCCGTGCTTACATCTACTTTTTCGTCTATTTGGAAGGGGGGAAGTTCACTTTCGGAGAGGATCTTTATATCTTCTACCGCAAGTTCGACCTTTCCCGTTTTCATATCGGGGTTTATGTTCTGTTCTTCTCTTGCACGAACCGTGCCCGTAAGAGCTACAACGTATTCGCTTTTAAGCTCTTTATCTTTTTTGATTAGCTCTTCGCTGCCCGTTGAGGAATCCACAACAGCTTGAACGATGCCCGACCTGTCTCTTAACAGTATAAATGAAAAGCAGCTGAATATTCTCTTACGGCTTACCCAGCCCATAAGAGTTATCTTTTTGCCTATATACTCTTCGCTTACCTCACCGCAAAGGCAGGTACGCTTCATTCCGTTTAATAATTCTCCCATTTCGGTCTCCTTTGATCGATTCTTTTTAATAAACATTAACTTACATTTTACTACAAATCTTTGATTATTTCAACCGATAAAGGGAATTTTCAATAAAAAAGGTCGTGATTTGTACACGACCTAAGAAAAATATTATTGAAGAAGATGTACGGCAAAGCCACCTATCTCTTCTTTAAGGTAGATAGCTGTGGTCTTTCCGTTTTTAACGGTTGCGCTGCTTTCATCAAACTCAATGCCCTTTACATCACGAAGGTAGCGGATAGCTCTTTCAACGTTGTTTGTCTTAACGGCAACGTGACCGAGTTTACCGAGGAACATCTGCTTACGCACTTCTATTCCCTTGCCCGCAAATATGGCACTCTTGTGTTCATCGTAGTCAAAGCCGAATATTTCGCAGAAACGACCTGCCGTTTTAGCGGCAACCGCTTCGTCTTCGGAGTTGATCCCAACATGAGCGAATGTGAAGCCAAGCATCTTTTCAACTGCTTCACGGCAAAGCTGTGTGATTTTATCAAACTCACCGTTGTCTATGAGGGAACTCTTTACCATCCAGCTTCCTCCGCAGCATATGATCTTGTCAAATGCAAGGTAGCTGTTGAGGTTGTCGGCATTTATACCGCCTGTGGGCATAAACTTAACGTTTGTGTAAGGTCCGCACATAGCCTTTATCATGGGAAGTCCGCCTGCAGCTTCTGCGGGGAAGAACTTAACCACATCAAGACCTGCTTCGATAGCCTGCTCAACATCACTCGGTCTTGATGTACCGGGTGTGATAAGGTAGCCCTTTTCGATACAGTAGTCAACTACCTTGCGGTTAAAACCGGGTGATACAAGGAACTGTGAGCCTGCGGCAATTGCTCTGTCTGCCTGCTCGGTGGTGAGAACGGTACCTGCACCCACAATAAGCTCGGGAACCTCTTTAGCCATACGGCGTATAGCTTCTTCTGCCTCTGCCGTTCTGAATGTTACCTCGGCACAGGGGATACCGCCTGCTACAAGTGCCTTTGCAAGAGGTACGGCTTTTTCAACATCATTAATGACAACTACGGGTACGATACCTATAGCACTGAGTTTTTGAAGAACTTCGTTCATATAAATCACCTCATAAAAACTTGGGGCAATGCCCTTTTAATATACACCTCATTTTATCACACCTATTGATTATTGTCAATCGGTTTCGGCTTTTTATTTTAAGTAAACGCCGATCAATTAAATCAGCGTTAAGAAAGTGTTTTTAAGCCCTGAGAATCGAGCAGTTCATCTATTTTATAAAGGTCGAATATCCGGTTGTTGACAGCAATTATAATGCAAGCATCTCTTGCTACCTTTGCATACAATTCACTCATTCCGTAAAGCTTAAGCGCACGATTTATTTCATCCACGGTAAAGTGACCCGAGATACACAGTTTAAGTATCAGATCCCTGTTTTTGGTATGCTTTTCCATGGTGATTATTTTACTGCCGTATGTTTCGGTCACGCCCGTAAGATAGTAAATATCTTTTAATTTAATGTTTTTGCTTTCAAGCACATCTTTAAAATAGTAGTAAAATGCCTTTTCTCCCTCTGCCAGATATTGTTTATTTTCCTTAAGGTAGTCACCTATCTGTCTCGGGGAGATATTGTCGAGCATATTGTTAAGATCGTCTGTTGTTTTGTGTTTCATGGCTTTTCCGGATTGTATGTCGTTCAGCTCTTTTATAAGCTCGGTTGCGGAATATCTTTTTTTGGCATCGAGATTAATACAATGTTTTATCACACGCCATATCGGACCTTCCGCTTTTTTTTCTTTTGGAAAGCATCCCGTCAGCATCATATTTAAAAGCATCCCGACAGCATAAATGTCTGTTTTGGGGGAGGATGCAGTAAGGCTGAAACCCGCCTGTTCGGGGGCGGCGTAGTTTACCGTACCCATGTGCCTTGTGTCGTCGCTTTCTTCGGGAGCGTACCATTTGGCGATATTTATATCGAGCAAATATACCTCATCGTTTTCGGTGAGCATAATGTTAGACGGTTTTATATCTCTGTGGATAATGGGTGTCGGCAAACTGTGGAGCTCGTTTAGAATACCGCATATCCCTTTTGTAATATAGATCGCTCTTTCGGTTGGTATCACGCCGCTTGACAGTATCTCATCAACGGTCGTACCTTCTACATATTCTTCAATGATAACAAGATTTGAAGCACCTTCAAAAATTGCGACTATTTTAGGGACATTGTCAACGGGATTATCCATTAAGTATTTATATATGCTTTTATCGTATGAAGCAAGCAGCTTTTTTATATAGAGCTTACCCGTTTCGACATCTTTAACAAGTACAACATCGTCTCTGTTATCGACGACCTTCTCTTCACGGTAGCGGGAGAGCTTAAGCATATCCTCATCGGATATCCCTCTGTAAGGGTCTTTTAAATGTCTTAAATACTCGTCTTGACTTGAATATATTTCACTTTCGTTTATTATGTTTTCATATCCGCATTTAAGACATTTCCAAATGCCGTTATTTGTGTCAAATCCTTTTTGAGTGTTTAGCAGAGCTTCGCATTTATCGCATATCCATGCTATATCGTCTTCGGCATTTATGGATGGATTTATCAGCATCTCTCCGCAGCTTAGGCATACCCAATAGGGAAGACGGGGATCAAAGCCTCTTTGCAATGTCAGGTTGGCATCGCATCTCGGACAAAACTCGTATGTGGGATCATTGGCATAGGTTTTTACGAACGGGGCTTTTTTGTTTTTGTCTTTCATATTTCTTATAATACAGACACCTTTGCAATACAAACTTGCAAAGGTGTCGTTAAATTAAAGTATAGATTTGATGTAGTCGGCGATCTCCTGATTTTTGCAGTTTGCAAAGAAAAGTTCGCTGAATTTTTCACCGGATACCGCACCCTTTAAAAGCTCTTGGTCGATGTTTTTAAGGATGTAGAGCATGTCGGTGTGGGTCACTTTTTTAACCTCATCAAGAATCTTTTTGTTTCTCTGTTCGGGTACGACTCTTTCTTTGGGATAACCCTGACCGCTTACGCCCGAGAAAAGCTTCTCAAATGCATATTCAAGGTTGAGCTCCGCACCCCAGCCAAAGCCTTTTGCAAAGGGGAAAGCGGCGCAGTTTCCGTCGTTGATCTGTGCAAACATATAGCCGTCAGAAGGGTCTACAATGTGTCCGCAAAGTACACCGGGGAAAGAATTGCATGCAAGCATGGCACCTTCGCCTGTACCGCAGCCCGTTACCACAAAATCTGCGGCACCGCTGTTAAGAAGTATTGCGGCAAGTATTCCGCACTGTACGTAGGTAAGCTGTGCTTTATCATCTGCCGTGTACATGCCGTAGTTGTGTACCTCGTGTCCTTTGGGTTCAACTACCTTTTTGAGTGTGTTTACGATAAGTTCGTTTTTAGCCGCCTGGCTGTTTTCGTTGATCAATGCGATTTTCATATTATTCTCCTTTGTCTGTGTATTTATGAAGGCAAGAACAGAGTTATCACAAAGCACAGCATGGCAAGAATGTACATGTATACATTCAGCTTTTCCCTGTGTCCCGTTAGGGTATGGATAATGCAATAGCTTATGATACCCACTGATATGCCTAATATTATACTGTTTAGAAGTGGCATCAAAAATATGGCAAGCACGGCAGGCATAGCTTCACCTATGTCTTTAAAGTCGATGTTTTTGATCGCCTGTACCATTATGATGCCCGTTATTATAAGTGTTGTTGCCGTTGCCGCCGAAGGCATCAGCTTCATAAGAGGGGTTATAAACAAAGAACCGAAAAACATCAGTCCCGTAAAGACCGCAGTAAGTCCCGTTCGTCCTCCTTCGACTATGCCCGATACACTTTCGGCATAGGTAGATACGGAAGTTGCTCCGAGCATTGCGCCTATCCCCGTGGTCAAAGAGTCCATCTCAAGCATGTGAGGAATGGTCTTAGGTGTAGAGTTGGCATGTTCATCTCTTATAACTATGCTGTTCATGGCGATATAAACCGTTACCGTTTCCATTATATCCATGATGGCAAGCGATACTATTATCACAAGCAATGAAGATACGGAAGTGTATATTGCCGAAGAAGATGAAACATTTATAAGTCCGTAGAAATCGGGTTTAAACGTATTGAATGAACTTATCCCGTAGCTGAAAAGTTTTAGATCCGCTCCCTTTAAAAGTCCGAACGGAACGGCAAGCGCAATACATATAAGCTTACCTATAAAAATAGCTCCGTGTATTCCCTTTTTTAAAAGTACTGCTATGATAAGCAAGCCGATAAGTGCAAGCAACGCCGTTCTTGTTGCTTCACTTTCAAGGGAACGGACATTGAATAAAACGGCAGAATCTATATTTGCCTTGTATTCGATGATGTGCCCTTTTAAAAGTCCTTTATGGATTATAAACAGCCCCATACCTGCGGAAAGTGCAAGTTTAAGGTTGTTGGGGATGGCTTTGTGTATCTTTTCTTCCACTCCCGTAAGAGAAAGAATAAAGAAGACTACAGCGGATATAAGTACAAGTGCAAGAGCCTGTGAATAACTGGATCCAAAGCCTTTACAAACCGTATAGGCAACGAAAGTGCGTATGGTAAGGGAAGGACCCTGAA